>JAFIHO010000180.1 GCA_017849395.1 Hyphomicrobiales bacterium | reverse complement strand
CGCCCCGCGAACACCCGAAGCCGCGTAGCGGCGAAGGGCCGACCGCCTGTCATGCCCGCACCCCGGTCCGCGCTTTGCGCGGCCGGAGTGTAAACTCCAGCGGGCATCCAGCAAAAGCCCGGTCCTGCGCTGGGCTTTTTCTTTCTAAAATAAGCACTTAACGCGCAGCATGACCCCCGGCGCGCGTCTCTTTTGCTGCACCTTTGCTGCAGCAAAAAGCGCAGCAATTCAGGCCGTTTCGGCCCATTCCAGACCCCGCTGCAGCAGATCTGACGGCGCAAATTCCAAATGTAGCACCCGGCGATGAACCGCCTCGGCGGCAGGCGATGAGGCATGCAGGATCAAGGGGCGCATCAGCAGGGCGTCTCCGGCCCGGGCGGTGATGATCTCCGCTTTGGCGCTGCCCACGGCCGCCTGGATTTGGGGACGCGAAAGCAGGCCCAATCGGTGGCTGGCCGGGATTACCCGCAGCGGGCCATTGCTCTCCGGGCAGTCGTCAAGATGCAGCCGAACTGTGACCATGCGCGCCAACACATGGGCAGGCGGCTGCACATGTTGCACGCCACGCTTGACCGACCAGTTGCTCCAAGCCAGGAAGGTCGTGCCGCTGCTTTACCGCCAGTGACAAATCCTGATGCCACAGCACCGGCCAATTCGCCCCTTCGGTCTTGTCGAAGAACAGGCCACGCACTGCGCGGAAATTGGGTCCCAGCAGGATATGAAACAGGCTCTGTAGCGCGGGAAGCCGTGTTGCCTCCCGAACCGCCGGAAACGACAACAGGTTACGCGCCCCATAGGTCTCCCCACCCCGCGCAGCGCGCGCCATGTCTGCGTTGGCGAAGAAAGCCTTTAGAATTTCGAGCTGCGAATACAGAGCAGCATCGGGCACCAGAACAAAGCCGCAGTCCTCAAAATTCCCGGCGAATTCACGCTGGCGCATCCCAAACCCGCGCGTCAAAGCTTGCGATACACCCACACCCGCGCGGGCGGGATATTGCGCAGCACCAGCGCGGCGCGCACCACCGAATGACCGGCGGGCGGCGCGACCGGCGCATAGAGCCCGTAAGAGAATTGGATAAAGGGTGCGCCGGGGGCCAGCCGCGCCAGCGCGCCTTCCACCAGCTTGCGGCGTGCGGCATGGGGAAAATTCAGCAGCGGCAGTCCCGACACCACGGCGGCGAAAGGCGGAAGTTCGCGCGCGCCCAGCGTGTGGGTCAGGTCGAACGCATCACCCTGGATCACCCGCACGGCGGGGAAACGCTGCTTCAAGGTGCCAGCAAGATGTTCGTCATACTCCACCGCGATCAGCCGCGAAGGCTCCACGCCATGCGCAAGGATGGCGGCGGTGATCGCGCCGGTCCCCGGTCCCAGTTCCAGCACAGGGCCCTCACGCGTGACATCGATCTGGCGCGCCATAGTGGCGGCCAGCACCGGGCCGGACGGCAGCACCGCGCCCACATTGCGCGGTCGCGCGATCAGGGCGCGCAGAAAGCGCAGATTATCGGCAATGCCTGTGGCGGACATATGTTTCCCTGATTGGAGGCGCGCCATGACTCTTTCGGCCGCGCCCAGGGCCGTCGTCATGGCCCACCCCTGCGGCGGAAGGAAGGCAAGCATGGCTGCCCAATCCGATCAACTGGCCCGGTTCCGGGCCTTGCGCGGAGCCGGAGATAGGTTGGTCCCGTCGATGCCTGGGATGCCGCCCGCGGCCGGATCGTGCCGCAGCCGGGAGCCGGACGGTGATTGCCCGATTCTCAACGCCTTCCCCGCCGCCCATCAAAGGTAACGGCGCAGATAGGGCATGGCCTGTTCGACGCTGGCCCGCCCTTCGGCGATGGCTTCCGCCGCGCGATGGAATTCGAACGGGCCGATATGGCCCAGGCGCGGCGCAAGCAGGACATGGGGCGGCTCGCCCGCCAGCCGGGTGCGGGTGATCTGGTCTTCCATGATGTTGAGGGCGTTGGCCAGCACATCGAAATAGGCGGGCACCACGCTTTGCGCGGGCAACAGGCGCGGGGCGATCTGCGCGGCCTGATCGCGCCAGGCCTTGGGCACCTGTTCCAGCAGCCGTCCCACAAGCTCCGGCGACATGAGACCGACGGGGCCGTCCTGCCGCGGCATGTTGGTGATCTCGAAGCGGCGTCCCACCAGATCGCTGTTCAAATTGACGGCGATGATGATCTCGGCGCCCAGCGCGCGGCAGAGCGAGACCGGAACCGGATTGACCAGGCCGCCATCGATCAGCCAGTCATCGCCATGCTTCACCGGCTTGAAGATGCCGGGAATGCCGATGGAGGCGCGCACCGCGCCGGACAGGCTGCCGCTTCTCAGCCATATCTCCCGGCCTGTGACCAGGCTTGTCGCCACGGCCGCAAAGGGTTTGCCCGTCTGCTCCATGTCGCATGTGATGCCCAGCGTCTCCAGCAGGGTGACGATCTCGCCGCCATCGATCAGTCCGCCGCCCGACAGGCGTACATCCAGCAGCCTGACCGCGATCCGCCATGTGAGCGCCCTGGCCCAGTCCTGCAGCGCGGGGAAGCAGCCGGCGGCATAAGCGCCGCCCACCAGCGCGCCCATCGAGGTGCCGCACACGATGTCGGGTTCAAGCCCCACGGCCTTCAGGCCTTCCAGAACCCCGATATGCGCCCAACCGCGCGCCGCACCACTGCCCAAGGCCAGACCGATCCGCGCGCGCGTCATGCGTTCTGTCCTCCAGCGCCGGGTTGCCGGCCGCAATTATTGCAAGGCGGCGTTATCGCAAGGCGGCGGGATTCAGGCGGTCCCGCTCCAGAATTCCTTCAGCCGCGACATGAAGCTTTCCGATTCCGGTTGGCTGCCCTTGTCCGAAAGCTTTTCGAACTCGCGCAGCAATTCCTTCTGCTTCTTGTTCAGCTTGACCGGGGTCTCCACCGCCAGCTCGACATAGAGATCGCCCACCTGGGAGGAGCGCAGTACCGGCATGCCCTTGCCGCGCAGGCGGAACTGCTTGCCCGGCTGCGCGCCTTCGGGAATCGTCACCTTCACCCGCCCGCCATCCAGGGTGGGCACTTCAATCGCACCGCCCAGCGCCGCGGCAACGAAGCTGACCGGCGCGCGGCAATGAAGATCGGCACCGTCCCGCTGGAAAAGAGGATGCTCGGCCACCGACAGGAAAATATAAAGATCGCCCGCTGGCCCGCCATTCAGGCCCGCCGCGCCTTCGCCGGACAGGCGGATGCGCGTGCCTTCCTCGACACCGGCCGGCACATCGACCGACAGGTTGCGTTCCTTCTGCGTGAGCCCTGCGCCTTTGCAGGCCTTGCAGGGATGGCGCACGATCTTGCCCGCGCCCCGGCAACTGGCGCAGGTGCGCTCGATGGTGAAGAAGCCTTGCGCCGCGCGCACCTTGCCATGGCCGTTGCAGGCGGTGCAGGTCTCCGGCGAATGGCCCGGCTCCGCGCCGCTGCCGCTGCAAGTTTCGCACGCGACGGCGGTCGGCACCTTGATCTTGGCGGCCTTGCCCTTGAACGCTTCTTCCAGCGTGATTTCCAGATTGTAGCGCAGATCCTGGCCGCGATTCTGGCGGCGACCGCCGCCACGGCGACCGCCCATCATCTCGCCGAAGAAATCCTCGAACACATCGCTGAACGAACCGGCGAAATCGCCGAAGGGATGGCCGCCCGCGCGCGCCCCGCCCATGCCATTCTCGAACGCCGCATGGCCGAAACGGTCATAGGCGGCGCGCTTCTGATCGTCCTTCAGGACGTCATAGGCTTCGTTGATTTCCTTGAACTTGACCTCGGCAGTGTGGTCCCCGGGATTCTTGTCGGGGTGGAATCGCATCGCCAGCTTGCGATAGGCGGATTTCAGAACCTCGACAGACGCACCACGCTCGCATTCCAGGGTTTCGTAATAACAGCGCTTGTTGCTCATCGCCCCAAAACTCTCAAACCACCCCGGTGAAAATAATGGCCCCGCGCGGTCTCCCGCGCGGGGCTACTACTCTTTTAGGCCGCGCCCTTCTTCTTGTCGTCATCGACTTCCTCGAAGTCGGCGTCCACGACATTGTCGTCCTTCGGCGCGGCGTCGGCGCCGGGGGCGGCTTCGCCGCCTTCGGCCTGCTGCGCCTTGTACATCGCCTCGCCGAGCTTCATCGAAGCCTGGGCCAGGGTGTTGGTCTTGGCCTTGATGTCTTCCGGATCGTCGCCCTTCACCGCTTCCTTCAGGTTGGCGATAGCGTTCTCGATCGCGGTCTTCTCGTCCGCGCCGACCTTGTCGCCATGCTCGGACAGGGCCTTCTCGGTCGAATGGACCAGTGCGTCGGCCTGGTTCTTGGCTTCCACGCCCTCGCGCCGCTTCTTGTCCTCGGCGGCATGGGCTTCGGCGTCCTTGACCATCTTCTGGATGTCGGCGTCCGAAAGTCCGCCGCTGGCCTGGATGCGGATCTGCTGCTCCTTGCCGGTGGCTTTATCTTTCGCCGTCACCGACACGATGCCGTTGGCGTCGATGTCGAACGTGACCTCGATCTGCGGCACGCCGCGCGGCGCGGGCGGAATACCCGCCAGGTCGAAGCGGCCAAGCGACTTGTTGTCCTGCGCCATCTCGCGTTCGCCCTGGAACACATTGATGGTGACGGCCGTCTGGTTGTCCTCGGCGGTCGAGAAGATCTGGCTCTTCTTGGTCGGGATGGTGGTGTTGCGGTCGATCAGGCGAGTGAACACGCCGCCCAGGGTCTCGATGCCCAGCGACAGCGGGGTCACGTCCAGCAGCAGCACGTCCTTCACTTCGCCCTTCAAGACACCGCCCTG
>JAFIHO010000179.1 GCA_017849395.1 Hyphomicrobiales bacterium | reverse complement strand
TAGACCAGCGATGCCTGGGCGATCTCTTCCGCATCCACGTCTTCGGGCATCAGCTCGCGGCAGGCGCCAAGAAATGTGCTCATGCTGCGCTGGCCGTCCGGCGTCACCGCGATGACCGAATAGGCGGTGTGCGAACCGGCGCTGGCGCGTCTGGTCGGATAATCCAGTCCCAGCGAAGTCATGCTGTCTGCGAACACCTCGCCCAGCCGGTCGTCATAGACCTTGCCGACATACAGGCCCTTGAGCCCCAGCGAGGCGACGCCCGCCATGGAATTGGCGACCGAACCGCCGCCCGTCTCATGGGTCGCGGACAGAGTCTGGCTCTTGTCCTCCAGCGTCTTGCGCAGTTCCCTTGCGTGGAATTCGTCGATCAGGGTCATGCCGCCCTTGGCGATCCGGTGGGTGAGCAGGAAACGGTCGTCCACCGAGGCGATGATGTCCACGATGGCATTGCCCAGCCCGGCGATATCGTATTTCTGCGGCATGATTTTCCTTCGGTCCTGTGGTCTGATCCGATTACGGGAGGATAAGGATGTTCGCAAGCATTGGCGCCGCATTCCGGTCCCTGCGCTCGTCCGCAGCTTCCGGCGTGCTGCTGACCTGTGTGCTGCTGACTCTCGCCCTCTTCGCGGCGGGCGTGGCGGGGCTGGAATATCTCGTCAGCCTTTTGCCGCAACTGGGTTGGCCCTGGATCAACCGGGCGCTGGCGATCCTGGCCCCGGTGATGATGCTGGTGCTGCTGTGGCTGACCGGCGGGCCGGTGGCGGCGCTGTTCGCGGGTCTTTTCCTGGACAAGCTGGCCGGCAAGATCGAGGCCCAGGACTATCCCGCCGATACGCCTGCGCCGGGGCTGGGCTTCTGGACCGGATTGCGCAGTGGGTTGTCGCTGGTGCTGCTGGTCCTGGGTTTCGACATCGCCATGCTGCCTCTCAGCCTGGCGCTTCCGGGGCCGGGGGAAGTGCTGACCCTCTTTGGCAATGGCTGGCTGCTGGGGCGGGAATATTTCGAACTTGTGGCACTCAGGCATGTCGCGCCCGGCATGGCGCGGGCCGTTCGCACCCGCCACCGCTGGCGCATCACGGCGGGCGGGCTGCTGATCGCGCTGCTCAGCGTGGTTCCGCTGATCAATCTTGTCGCGCCCTTGTTCGGCGTGGCCCTGATGGTGCATCTGTTCAAGCGCATCCAGCGCGGAGCCATTCGATGAATCGCCGGGCCGTTTCTGTTCTTGCCCTGCTGGCGATGGCGGGCTGCGCGGCTCCGCGTCAGGTCCCGACCGCGCCGCAGTCGCCGCTCCCGCGCCCTTCGGCCATCCCCGCGCCGCCGCCGCGCGGCGAGCCACAGGGCTTCGTCAATCTGCCTGCGGCGCAGTTGCGCTCCACCTTCGGCGCGCCCGCCTTTGTGCGCCGCGACGGCGCGACCGAGATGTGGCGCTATGACGGGGGTAGTTGCCGCGCCTTCTTTTTCCTGTATGGCGCGCCGCAGCAGCTTGTCGTGCGGCATGTGGAGACTTTGCCTCACGGCGCGCAAAGCGCCGCCGATCCCGCCTGTCTCAGCGCGCTGCGCGCTTCGCCGAAGACGTCTTAGGAATTTCCGCTTCCTTCGTCTTGTCCTTGAAGCGGCACAGATCGCGCACCACGCAAGTCGGGCATAAGGGTTTGCGCGCGACGCAGGTGTAGCGTCCGTGCAGGATCAGCCAGTGATGGGCGTGCAGCATGTATTTTTGCGGCACGATCTTTTCCAACTTCAGTTCGACTTCCAGCGGATTCTTCCCCGGCGCAAGGCCGGTGCGGTTGGAGACGCGGAAGATATGCGTGTCCACCGCCATCGTGTTCTCGCCGAACGCGACATTCAGCACGACATTCGCGGTCTTGCGGCCCACGCCGGGCAGTTCTTCCAGCGTCTCGCGCGAGCGGGGTATCTCGCCGCCATGCTTTTCAATCAGGATTTTCGACAGCGCGATGACATTCTTCGCCTTGCCGCGATAAAGCCCGATGGTCTTGATCGCGTCGGCGAGTTTTTCCTCGCCCAGCGCCACCATCTTCTGCGGCGTGTCCACCGTCTTGAACAAGGGCCCGGTCGCCTTGTTGACGCCCTTGTCGGTGGCCTGGGCCGACAGCACCACCGCCACCAGCAATGTGTAGGGATTGCTATATTGAAGTTCGGTCTTGGGTTCGGGCGTGTGCTGCTTCAGCCGCGCGAAAAATTCCTCGGCTTCGGCGGCGGTGAATTTCTTTGGCATCAGAGAGTGCCCTCATCCTTCGACGGGCTCAGGATGAGGAATGAGAGAATATCTTCATGGTGAGCGTGTCGAAACATGAGGGTCACAGACCCAGAACGTCCGTCATGCTGTAGAGCCCCGGCTTCTGCCCATGGCCCCAGCGCGCCGCCGCCAGCGCGCCGCGCGCGAAGATGGAGCGGTCCTCGGCGGAATGGGACAGGGTGATGCGTTCGCCCGGCCCAGCCAGGATGGCGGAATGTTCGCCCACCACCGTGCCGCCGCGCAGGGATGCGAAGCCGATCGCGCCTTCGCTGCGCGCGCCGGTATGGCCGTCACGCACCCTGACCGCGTTCTTCTCCAGCGCAACGGCGCGGCCGCGCGCCGCCGCCTCGCCCAAAAGCAGCGCGGTGCCCGACGGCGCATCCACCTTCATGCGGTGATGCATCTCCAGAATTTCGACATCGTAGTCAGGCAGGGATTTGGCGGCGCGTTCCACCAGCGCGGCCAGCAAGGTGACGCCCAGGCTCATATTGCCGGATTTCACGATCACCGCATGACGGGCCGCGGCCTTGATGCGCGCCTCACCATCGGTCGAAAAGCCGGTGGTGCCGATCACGTGCACGATGCGCGCCTGCGCCGCCAGTTCGGCCAGCATCAGCGACACCGCGGGCGTGGTGAAATCGATCACGGCCTGCGCGTCCGCCAGCACCGGCAGCGGATCGGCGGTCAGCTTCATGCCGTTGGGCTGCATACCCGCCAGCGTGCCTGAATCCAGGCCCAGATTGGGATGGCCTTCCGCCTCCAGCGCGCCGCACAGCGTGATGCCCGAACCCTGGGCGATGTCGCGGATCAGGGTGCGGCCCATGCGGCCGGACGCACCGGCCACCACGATTTTCAGGTCGGCCATTCTCCCCCCTATCGTGTCAGGCGCTGGTATCGACGCCGGCGGCGGCATCCTTTTTCGCCACCGTCACCATGGCGGGACGCAGCAGCCGATCGCCGATCATGAAGCCGGTCTGCACCACATCGACGATGCTGCGCGGCGGCTTGCCATTGCCCGGCACTTCCGCGATGGCCTGATGCAGGTTGGGATCGAATTTGCCGTCCGACGTGTCGATGATCTTCACGCCATAGCGTTCCAGCGTGGCGATCAGTTGACGGTCGGTGGCTTCGCCGCCTTCCAGCACCGCCTTCAACTGCGGATCGGCGGCCTCGCGCACAGGCGCTGGAACAGCCGCCAGCGCGCGCGCGAAATTGTC
>JAFIHO010000178.1 GCA_017849395.1 Hyphomicrobiales bacterium | reverse complement strand
GTTGAACCTGTTTGATTCCGAAGGCCGCAAGCTGGTGGAACCGATGGAGCGGCGGCGGCCGATCGCGCCCCGTGCCCAGCGCGGGGCACGAATGCATGGCGCGCATTTCGTGATTCCCTTCTCCGGCTTCCATATGTTCCAGCGCGAGGACAGCGCCTGGGCCAATGCGCTGATCCCTGAACTGCCGGACTATCAATCTTCCGCGCGAACTGACGGGCCGCGCATGTTGCCTGCCTTTGTCCGGGTCAATGTGGAAAATGGCGAGGTGCGGGAAATCAATCCGGCGCGCAACAACCGTACGCCCCTGCCGGTTTCGGATTTCGGCGACAGCTGGTCTGACCCGATGACGGCGGAGGACGCCCGCAAGATCGACGCCTATTTCAAGGCGCGGCAACATCTGGCGGATCATTTCGGGTTTGTGGAGGTGAAGCTGGGCGGCAAGTCGCATGTCGTCGATCTAAATCCAGCCTTGCGCTCCAAGGGGTTCACCTTCGAAGCTCCGCGCAATTCCTTCATGACATGCATCGATTATGAAATCTTTGACGACATGCTGATCGGAAATTTCATGAAGACCACCATCCATGGCGATGCCGGGCTGTATCCGGACTTCACGCCTTATGTCGCCAAATTCGCGGACAATGGCCATGCGAAAAGCAAGGTCGAACTGCGCGGCTATTTCCTGCATTATTTCCTGCGCGATCCGGTATCGAACATCTTCAAGCAGGTCAGCAACGCCAGCGAGGACATCCTGCGGAAGGTCGCGCCGGAAAATTCCGGCCTGTTCCGAACGGCCAAACGCTTCTACTACCAGCTCGGGTCACGCAAGATCTGACCGGGATTAGCCGCCGAACCAGCGCCGCCGAGGCCGCGGCGCCGGTTTGCCCACCATCAGTTCGGTCACACTGCGCGGATAATCATAGTCACTCAAGCGGAACCAATAAGGCCGCACGCGGAAATAGGCATTCCCCGGCCAGTATTCATGCGAGCGCTTTTCCGGAAACGCGGAAAAGAATAGCGGCGCCAGCTTTTCATAGTCTGCCGCCTCAAGCGCCGCTACCGTCCCGTCCATTTGCAAGGTCTTGTCGCCCTGCCAGCCGATCACGAGCGACACATAAGGATTGTCGATCAGATTGGCGAATTTTCGGGTAGCCGAGGTCGTTTCAAACACAATGTCGAGATCGGGAGTCACCGCGATATTTATCAGGGCAGCCTCCGGGCGGCCATCGCCGCTGGCGGTGGCGATGACAGCAAGCCGGTGCGGGCGCAGGAAATCCGCGACCGCCTCCAGAGTCAGGCTCTCCACGGTCACGCGCCGCCCTGCATCGCCAAACGAATGGCGTCGGACAACACCGTGCCTTGCAGCGGCTTCTCCAGCACCTGGGCGATGCCCGCCCGGGCGGCGCGGCCCCTCACCCTATCGTTCACTTCTGCCGCGATCAGAATAATCGGAGCGGCGATGCCCCGCGCCAACAATTCTTGGGTGACGGCGAAGCCGTCCATGCCCGGCATTTTGCGGTCTACGACCACACAGGCAGCGTGCGCGAGATCGGGATGGCGGAATAATTCTTCGCCGCCGGCGCAGGTCTGGATCGGCAAGCCTTCCAGTTCCAACGCGAATTTGAGCGCGCTGCGAACCGCAAGGTCGTCATCCACTACAAAGATGTGCGTACGGCTGAAGTCCATCGCCAGCGGCGTCCGCAATTGCGGCCACTCCTATATTTCAAAATAATGATGTCAGCGCCAGACGGGAGCTGCCTTGATCCGGCGCAAGTCAGGAACCGGCCTGAAGCGTCATCCGGACCAATTCCGACAGGCTGGACGCACCCATCTTGGTCATCACATTGGCGCGGTGTACTTCCACCGTGCGCGGGCTGAGACCCAGATCGAAGGCAATGGTCTTATTGGGGTGTCCAGCCAGCAGTCCGTCCAGCACCTGCTTTTCGCGCGCGCTGAGCGAGGCCAGCTTGGCGCGCGTCTGGTCCACCTCGGACGAGGCGGCGGCCTGTTTGCCATATTTGTTCAAGGCCGTGCGGATAGCGGACAGCAGTACATCGTCGGAAAACGGCTTTTCGATGAAAGCCACCACACCGGATTTCATAGCTTCCACCGCCAGCGGAACATCGGCATGGCCGGTCATGATAATGACCGGCATGGTAACGCCCCGCTCTTTCAGACGACGCTGCAGTTCCAGACCGTCGATACCCGGCATCCGGACATCGCTGACGATGCAGCCCGCCTGCGCCGTATCCAGCACGTCAAGGAAACTCTGGCCGGATTCATATACCCGAACGGCCATTCCCGCGGTGCCAAGCAGGAAGGCCAGCGCGCGCCGCACCGCTTCATCATCATCGATCAGGTGGATGACAGCGCTATTCGTCATGCACTTCCTCCGGCCCGACGCTTCTGAGCGTCAAGCAAAAAATCGTGCCGCCGTCCGGATTGGGCGAGGTCCATAGCCGCCCGCCATGCGCCTCGATAATGGTACGGGAGATGGACAGGCCCACCCCCATGCCATGTCGTTTGGTGGTGACGAAAGGCTGGAAAATCTGATCTGCAATCTCCGGCGCAATGCCGGGGCCGGTATCGGCCACCCGGATTTCCACCATGCCATCCCCCGCCGGCGCGGTTGAGACGGTCATCTTGCGATGCACAGTTTCCTGCATCGCCTCGATGGCGTTGCGCATCAGGTTCAGCAACACCTGCTGCACCTGAACCTTGTCGGCCATGACAAAGCGAGGCTCCGGCGCGAAATCATATGTCACCCGCACCCCGGTCTCGCCTATGCCAACCAAAGCCAAGGCGCTGGCTTCTTCGATCAGCTTGGGCAGATTCTCGATCTGCCGTTCGCTTTCGCCCTTGGCGACGAATTCGCGCAGGCGGCGGATGATTTGCCCGGCACGCAATATCTGCTCCGCAGCCAGTTCCAACGCCTCGCGGGTCATGGGGATGCCATCGGCTTTCTGGTTGTCCAGCAGGCGTCGCGCACCGTTGAGATAGCTGGTGGCGGCGGTCAGCGGCTGGTTCAACTCATGCGCCAGGGTCGAAGCCATTTCACCCAGCGCGGTGAAGCGCGACATGAAGATAAGTTCAGATTGGAGCTCCTGCAGGCGCCTCTGCGTTTCCTGCCGTTCGGTCAAGTCACGGATAAAGCCTGTAAAGAAACGCCGCTCGCCAGAGACCATTTCCCCAACCGCCAGCTCCATGGGAAAGGTGGTGCCATCGCGGCGCTGGCCCACCACCAGGCGGCCGATGCCGATGATGCGCCGCTCACCGGTGGCCAGATAACGCCCGATATAGCCGTCATGCTGGGCGCGATAGGGCTCGGGCATCAACATGCAGACATTGCGGCCCACCACCTCCGCCGACTTGTAGCCAAACAGCCGCTCGGCGGTAGCGCTGAAGGACTGCATGACGCCCCGCGTGTCGATCACAATCATTGCGTCGGGTACCGTGGCGAGAACCGATTGCAGATGCGCCTCGCGTTCCTGCAGTGCGATCTGGGCCCTCCGCGCGGCAGTGATATCGCGCGCCACGCCGGACGCCCCGATCAGCCGCCCGGCCTCGTCCCATACCGGCGAGACGGTGACCGACACATCAATGATCACGCCATCCTTGCGGCGGCGGCGGGTTTCAAAACGCTCCACCTTCTCGCCCCCGCGAACACGGGTTAGGACGGTATCTCCCTCAGTCTCATATCCAGGGGGCAGCAGCAGGGCGATGGAGCGGCCGATCATCTCGGCCGCGCTATAGCCGAAGATAGTTTCTGCGGCCCCGTTCCAATCGGTGACAATGCCATCCAGGGTCTTGCTCACAATGGCGTCGTCGGAGGAGGCGACAATGGCGGCCAGCCGGCTAGCCGCCGAAGCCTGTATTTCCTCGGCGCTCAACCCCGGCCTGTCCGAAACAGTGCTCATGTTTTCGGTATAGCCAGTCGCTCCGGCGCCCGCCAGCGGACCCCGCGCCGCGCTGGCGGGGCGCTACGTAGAATCCCGTAGGACCAAACCGAATTTCGGCTTTTGGTCCCATTTTCTAGAAGGAGAACGCAGATCGGTTCCCGAGGAGACAGACATGGCCCATCCGGCGACCAGCCCCAGCCCCGCAGCGGCCCTCACGGGCCGCATGGTCTGGATGGCCAGTCTGTCTCCGCGGGAACCGCTGCACGCCGCAGGTAGCGTGGTGCATTTCCCCGAGGGCCGCGAAATCTTCGCCCAGGGCGGCGAAAACGACATGTTTTTCAAGGTTGTGTCCGGCGTGGTGCGCACCTGCAAATTCCTTAATGATGGCCGCCGCCAGATCGAAGCCTTTTACAGCGAAGGCGAAGTGTTCGGATTCGACCTCGGTAGCGAACGCCAGCTTTCGGCGGAAGCGGTGAGCGAGTGCACTTTGGTTGCCTATCGTCGGGCCAGCGTGGAAATGCTGGCGCAGAAAGACATGACCGTTGGCCGCCAGCTTTTCCGCTATGCGATGCAGGCGATGACGCGGGCCCAGGAACATGCCCTGCTGCTGGGTCGGCGCGGCGCGGCGGAGAAGGTCGCTGCCTTCCTGCTGAACTTGGCAGAGCAGTCCGCGGATCACCGAAACATCGCGCTGGCGATGACCCGTCAGGATATCGGTGATTTTCTGGGCCTTACGATCGAGACGGTTTCGCGCACATTTTCGCAGTTGGAGCGCGATGGCATGATCGAGCTTGTTAGCGCACGCCTGGTCCGCCTGCGGAATCCGAATGCGCTGGAAGAACTCGCTGCCTGAGCGAATCTCCATCTTCCTCGCTCTGCGCTGCCCGAAGTTCTTAATTTCTGGCGCAAATTGCAGCGCGCTTGATTCCGATCAAGGCAGCCAACGCTCTTCTATTGGATAGTATTTTTTGGTCAATGGAGATTCACATGTCGGTATCCGAAATTCAGTTCCTGGCATTGGTGATCGGTGCTCTTACCCTGTTCGCTGGCGCGCTTGCCTTTGCGTCATGGTCGGAATCCAGAGAAAAGCACATACCGCACTGATCCGTACGGGTCCGTCACTGTCTGTCAGGAACGCACATGCGAGGGCATGGAGATGTTTGCAGAAACATCAAAGGCACTGTGCATTCGTGGAAATATCGCAGTAGCGGTGTTACCGCCCACATTAAGTGGGCCATTATCCGGTCGCGATTCCTATGGACGAACATACGACCAAACCATGGGGTGAATCAGCTGGAAGCAGGTCTTCTTGAATAGATTGACGGAAGAACAGCCCGATTGTACGGGGACAATCGGGTGGAGCTTCCAGTCTCGGCGAACCGGTCTCTGCCGAAAACAGGGAATTTTTTGCGAAAACAAGGGTTCAAAGCCGATGACCTGCTCCCCGTAATGCCCCCGTTTATGGGGAGAGTCTGTTCTGGTTTTGCTCCGCTCCCCAACGTTACCTCATCCGAAGCCAGAGTTTTCCGCTTCGATGCCTAGTGGCGGGCCGGATGCGCCACCGGGGTGATGCAGCAAAATCGGGGGTATCTGGCCGATTCCGCTATGAGGTCTTTCTTCGTT
>JAFIHO010000177.1 GCA_017849395.1 Hyphomicrobiales bacterium | reverse complement strand
ACGATCTGCGCTATGACCGCATCATCATCATGACCGACGCCGACGTGGACGGTGCACATATCGCATCCCTCCTGCTGACCTTCTTCTATCGCGAGATGCCGGGCCTGATTGCCGACGGGAAACTGTTCCTGGCGATGCCGCCGCTCTTCCGTCTCAGCCAGGGCGGCAAGACGGTCTATGCACGCGACGATGCCGACCGGGAACGCATCCTGAAGACGGAATTCCGCGCCAACGCCAAGGTGGAAGTGTCGCGCTTCAAGGGCTTGGGCGAAATGATGCCCGCACAGTTGAAGGAAACCACAATGCGGCCCGGCCATCGCACCCTGGTGCGGGTCGATATCGCCGCGGACGACGAGAAGAACACCGAAAGCCTGTTCGACCGGCTGATGGGCAAGAAGCCGGAGCTGCGCTTCCAGTTCATTCAGGAAAACGCTGCCTTCGTGCGTGAAGCGGTGGACGTCTGACCCTTACCGTTCCCGCGCATGCGGGAAACCAACGTCTTCAGCGCGGCGGCACGGCGACCTTGGCCACCAGCATGGTGGCGTCACCGGTCTGCGAGGGGACCGCGATGGGCGCACGGGCTGCCTGTAATCCCTCGCCGCCCGGCGGCAATCCCCGCCGCAGCTCGACCACCGTCAGATCGAACGGCTGCGTGGCCGTGACGCCCAGCACCATCATGGCGTTGCGGCAGTCGCGGCTGGCGCAGATGATGCGGAAATCCGCCGTCTGCTCGGGCTTGAATTTCCACTTGCCCAACGTCGCGGATGTCAGCCCCGCCCCGCGCGGGATGACCAGGGTCATGCCATCCGCTTCCGCCGAACCTTGGAGGGTGATGGCGAGGTTGCGGCCCATGCGGATCACTTCGGCGGAGGGCTTGGGAAAGCGTGCCGCGCCGGCATCGGCGACATAGGCACTGCCCAACGCCAGCGGCCGGGGCGCGGCCGAAAAATTGGCGACCGCTCGCAGCGCAGGCGGGAAAGGCCGTGCAATGTCGGCGGCCCAGACGGCGCGTCCATCGCTCTCCACATAGCGCAGATTGAGGCGCTGCGGTTTCTCGGCGCTGAAAGGCGGAAGAACCCCGGCTATCACCGCGAACACCAGTGCCAGCGCCGTGGATGCGCCCGCCGATAATGCCCAGCCGCGCATGTCCAATTTCGGCAACAACGGCGCCAGCGCCACCAGCGCAAAAGCCACTGTCACGGTGAACAACGGATGACCGAACAGGCCCAGCAATTCCTCTCCCTGCACCGTCAGGCCCAGCCAGATCAGCGCGGCTGCCAGCGCGGGCAAGGCGAGCAGCCAGGGTCGGCGCGGCGCCAAGGGCATCACCATCGCCGACACCAGCGCGGGAAACACGAAGAACGGGCTGATGCCCGTCATTGTCGCGGCGGTGACGATGCCCAAACCCGCCAGCCACAGCCAGCTTGCGGAGGCGCTAACACCAAGCCGCGCCGTCAGCAGCAGCGAGGCCCAAAGCCCGAAGCCGAACGCCCATCGCAGCACCCAGGGATCGGCAAGGGACGGATAGGCCGAGCCGGAAAGATAGGAAGCGATGCCATGCAGCGCGAACCCCGTGGCGGCGCAGCACAATACCAAAAGCGGCGGCATCAGCGCGGCGCGCACATGCTGCCGGGCCGTAGCCTCGCGGTCGCGCCCGCGCCAGCCGAAGAACGCGATGACTCCGAACACGATAACAGATAACGGCAGCATCCAGCCGGACGGCAGGTGCGGCAGCCACACGCCCAATATGTCGAGCCACGCGGCGTCGCCGCCCTTCAGATCTTCGAAACGGGTAAAGGTCAGCGCGTTCAGCAGCGTCAGCAGATTGTCGCCATGGCTTTGCAGGGTACGCGGATCGATATTCGCCACCGTATCGTTGGGCGTGTGGTAATTTTCCACGCCACCCACGAAGGCGAAATTATAGCCGGTCATGCCTTCGCGCAGGAACGGCGTCAGGTCGGTGTCGTTGGGCATGATGCGGTAGATTTCCGGGAACAGCGAACTGGACGCATAGCGCGGCGCATGGCGCGCATAGAGATCGATCAGCTTCGCGTTGCCGGGACTGGTCTGGAACAGAAGGCTGCGGCCTGTGGAGCCGCGTGCTTCCATATTGATCACCACGCCCACGCGCCTGGCCCAATAGGGATTGCGCACGAATGCCTCGGCGCCCAGCATTCCGTATTCCTCGCCATCGGTGAAAAGCACCAGGATGGGATGGCGGCTTTTGAGGTCCCGCGCCTTCCAGGCGCGCACCGCTTCCAGAATGGTGGCGACACCCGAACCGTCATCGCCCGCTCCCGGACCCGCGGGCACCGAGTCCATATGCGCCATCAGAACGATGGCCTTGCCCTGCCCCGGCACCACTTCACCGATGATGTCGTCGATCTCGGCACAGGCGATGGCGTTCCAGCGCGCGCCGCCATAGCAGCTTGCTTCGGTCAGATGCCGAATCCGCGCGCCCAGCGCGGTGAGTTCCTTTTCCAGCCGTGCATGGACGGCCGCGTTCTCCTCGGTGCCCGCCGGATGCGGCCGCGCCGGTCCCTGCAATCGCGTCAGGGCGTCCTTGGCGCGCGCGGCGGAAAATTCGGTCGCGGGCGCGTCGGGCCCAAGCGCCCGCGGCGGCATTTGTGCGTATACGGATAAAAACCACACCGCCAGCGCCGCCAGCGCGAGGCCCCAACACCGCAACATCGTCACCCGCGTCTCCCGAATTGGCACGAGGCTTAAACAACAGGGCGGGACGGTTCAATTCGCCCCATTCTCGGAAAACCTTGATTTTTACGCGACTCTCGCTTATGTGCACCGCGACAACAGCTGGCCGCCATCCGGGCCGCCAGTGATGGGCGCCACGAGCAGCGCCCCTTTCAGGAGCGTGCTACGACCAATGTGACGTCCTCCGGCGCGGAAGCCGGAACCAGCGAAGTACTTGATACTTCTGCTTCTTCGCCCAGCGAAGTCCCCGTGGAACCCGGTTTTGAGTCCCTCGGCCTGTCCCCGGAAATACTCAAGGCGGTGGCCGAAAGCGGCTACACAAAACCGACGCCGATTCAGGCGAAGGGCATTCCGGTGGTGCTGGAACGGCGCGACCTGATCGGTATTGCCCAGACCGGAACCGGCAAGACCGCCAGCTTCACCCTGCCCATGATCGAGATGCTGTCACGCGGCCGCGCCAAGGCGCGCATGCCGCGCGCCCTGGTTCTTGAGCCGACCCGCGAACTGGCAGACCAGGTGTCGGAAAGTTTCGACCGCTACAGCAAATATTCCAAGCTGACCCAGGCGCTGCTGATCGGCGGCACCTCGATGGATGAGCAGGTCAAGAAGCTGGATCGGGGCGTGGACGTTCTGATCGCCACACCCGGCCGGCTGATGGACCATTTCGAGCGCGGGCGCATCCTGTTATCACAGGTGAATATCCTCGTCATCGACGAAGCCGACCGCATGCTGGACATGGGCTTCATCCCGGACGTGGAGAAGATCTGCAAGATGCTGCCCTTCACCCGGCAGACCCTGTTCTATTCCGCGACCATGCCGCCGGAAATCCAGCGGCTGACCGACCAGTTCCTGCACAATGCCGCGCGGGTAGAAGTATCGCGCCCCGCCACCACCGCCACCAATATCACCCAGGAACTGGTGGAAGTGCCCGCCAATGACTGGGCCAAGCGGGAGGCGCTGCGCCGCCTGATTCGCGAGGCCGAACCGACTCTGAACAACGCCATCGTATTCTGCAATCGCAAGCGCGATGTCGATGTCGTTGCCAAGTCGCTGGCCAAGCACGGCTTCGATGCCGCGCCGATCCACGGCGACCTCGACCAGTCGGTGCGTACCCGGACACTCGAGAAATTTCGGGCCGGAGAATTGAAGATCCTGGTCGCCAGCGATGTCGCGGCGCGCGGTCTGGACGTACCCGCCGTGAGCCATGTGTTCAATTTCGACGTGCCGATCCATGCCGACGATTATGTCCACCGCATCGGCCGCACCGGGCGTGCGGGACGCAGCGGCGCCGCCTTCATGCTGACCACCAGTCGCGACGCGAAATATGTCGAGTTCATCGAGAAGCTGACCAAGAGCAAGCTGCCGCGCCGCGAGATGCTGGACATCGAAGTCCGCGAAGATCGCGGACCTCGCGCCGACCGCCATGGCGGCCGTAACCGCGAACGCGGCGGACGTGACCGCGGGCGGCGCGACCGGCGGCCGGAAGGCGTGCCCTATCACAGCCATGTCGCGGCGATGGAGCCAACGGCCGTAGCCGATGCTCCAGTGCAGGCCGAAGCAGCCGCTGAAATCCCGCCGGTGGAAGCGGCCCGTCCGCAAGAGCCGCGCCGCGAACAGCGCCCGCCGCGCGAGAAGCAGCAACAGGAACGCCCGCGCGGCGAGCCCCGCGAAAAACGGCAAAGCCAGCGCGAGCATAACGCCCAGGCCGCCAAGCCCGAGCCTGTGGACCACAGCCAGTTGCCAGCCTCCCTGTTCCGGCCCGTGCCGGTAAAGAAGATCGAGCCGGCGGCGGAGTAGCGCGGCATTACTTCCGAAGTGCGCCCGCGATCATCTTGCGGATAGCCGTCCCATAGGGCGGACGCATCATCTTCGCCACATCGATTCCGGTCTGGCGATAGACGGCGCGGGCATGGCTGAAGCTGCGGAAGCCTTCGACGCCGTGATAGGCGCCCATGCCGGACGCCCCGATGCCGCCGAACGGCAAATCCTCCATCGCATAATGCATGATGACGTCATTGATGGTGACGCCGCCGGACTGCGTGCCGGACAATATCGCTTTCTCCTCGACCGCGTCCCTGCCGAAATAATACAGGGCCAGCGGCAGCGGATGCCGATTCACGGCGGCGATGGCACCGGCGATGCCGTCATGGGCGATAACCGGCAGGATAGGCCCGAATATCTCCTCCTGCATCACCGCCATCTCATCGGTCGCGTTCAGAACCAGGGTCGGCGGCAGCTTGTGAAAAGCCTGCTGACGGAAATCCTCATTCGCGGGATTCAAGGCGATAATCTCCGCCCCCTTGGCCCGCGCATCGTCCAGATAGCCCGTCAGCCGTTCGTAATGCCGCCGGTTGATGACGGAGCCATAATCCGGATTATCCTTGAGCGTGGGATACATCTCGGTCACCGCCGCCCGCGCGGCTTCGACAAATCCCTGCATTTTCGCGCGCGGCACCAGCGCATAATCGGGTGCAAGGCATATCTGTCCGGCATTCAATGTCTTGCCCGCCATGATGCGCCGCGCGGCAAGCGCCAGATCGGCGCTGTCGCCCAATATCACCGGTGATTTGCCGCCAAGCTCCAGCGTCACAGGCACAAGATTCCGTGCCGCTGCCATCGCCACCTGGCGGCCGACGCCGATCGCGCCGGTGAACAGTAGGTGATCAAAAGGCAATGAGGCGAACGCAGCGCCGATATCCGGCCCACCGGTAACGACCGCTGCTTCCGCTTCGTCAAAGGTCTTGGCGACAAGACGCGCAATCAGCGCCGAGGTTTCCGGCGTGAACTCGCTGGGCTTGATCATTACCCGGTTGCCTGCCGCGAAAATCGCGCCCAGCGGCGCGAAGGCCAGATTGACCGGGAAATTCCATGGACTGATGACACCCACAACACCCTTGGGCGTGTATTCCACCTGGGCACGCGCGCCCAGAAGTTTCAGGATACCCGGCGTCAGCCGCCGTTTCTCCGGCCTTGTCCAGCGCGCAAGGTTGGCTTTGGCGTATTTCAAGGTACCGATGGTCGCGGCAACATCGGCGAACAGCGACACATCCGGGCTGCGCTGTCCGAAATCCGCGCTCAAAGCCGCCGCGAACTCCGATGCATTGTCCGCCAGCAGCGCGATGGCGCGATCAATGCGCGCAGAGCGCACCGCAAGAGCGGGCCGGCCTTCCGCAGCTTGCGCCGCGCGCTGCCTCTCAAGCGTCCGCAACAGACCGCTTGCCCGCCCATTAACAGGTTCCAGAGGCAACATGATCGTCATTTTTCCCCGATTCCCGCGCCGGAAACAGATGCTGGAACAGATTTAACAGCCACCGACTTAACGGTTTTTTACGAACCGGTGCGGCAATCTCGGCTTTCAAGCACAGCCATGGGTATGCACGGGGAACGTTGTGTACAAGCCTGAACGCGAACAAGCATTGGCCAAAACCGCCGTCGCCCTGATGGGCGAATGCGATGTACCCGCCAACCCGGACAATTTCGAACTATTCTATGCCTATGCGGCGGGCGAAAATCCCGCCATCGCGCAGGTGATGGGCGCCCACATCGCGGCGCGCAAGCCTTTCACCGCTGCCATGCTGCAGGATCTGCGCACCCGCTGCCTGTCCAGCGCCCGCACCGCCAAGGCGATGGAAACGCTGGGCACCAACATGACCGATGTCATCAACGCGGTGATGGCAAAGCTGGAAGCTGCGGGACGTGAAGCCGAGCAATATTCCAGCCAGTTGAATGCCGCGAGTGACGAATTGGGCACGCAGCGTTCCGCGGGCGACCTTCGCGCGGTAGTACAGGGATTGCTGGGCGCCACCAAGGCGATGGAGGAGCGCACCAAGAATCTGGAAGGCGAATTGCAGCGGTCCTCGGCCCAGGTGAACGACCTGCGCGCCAAGCTGGACAATGTGCGCAAGGAAAGCCTGACCGACCCGCTCACGGGCATCGCCAACCGCAAGGCATTCGATGATGCTGCGGAACAGGCCATGCAGCAGATCGCGGGCGGCGAGAAAGTGTCGCTGCTGCTGTGCGACATCGACCATTTCAAGAAATTCAACGACACATGGGGCCATCAGACCGGCGACCAGGTTCTGAAGCTGGTCGCCGCCTGCCTGTCGGAAAATGTGAAAGGCCGCGACACGGCGGCACGTTATGGCGGCGAGGAATTCGCGGTCCTGCTGCGCGGCATCGGCCTGACGGATGCGGCGCGCATCGCCGACCAGATCCGCGGCACGGTGGAGACCAAGAACCTGGTGAAGAAATCCACCGGTGATATTCTGGGCAAGATCACGATTTCCATCGGCGTTGCCCAGTTCCGCGAGGGCGAGGCCATCGAGGCGGCGGTGCGCCGGGCGGACGCCTGTCTGTACGGCGCCAAGCATCATGGTCGCAACATGGTCGTCGATGAAAATGACCCGCGCATGGCGGCTCTGGAAACCACGGCGGCTTGATCTCCTGGGTGCCCGAATAGGCACATTCCTTTCTCTCGTTCTCCCGGGCTATGGTGTCTCGTCCTTCCGGCGGAGCCACCATTGCGTACAGATTTCGACCGCGCCTACGTCACCGCCCACGGCAAGGTTGCCGTTCTGACCCTCAACCATCCCGAAATGCTGAACGCGGCCTCCGCGCGCATGATGCGCGGATTGCGGGCGGGGATGGATCACATCGAGGCGGGCGGCTTTCGCGCCATGGTGCTGACAGGCGAAGGGCGCGGCTTCTGTTCCGGCGCCAGTCTTGCCGAACCGCCGGAGCCAAAGCCGGATGGTTCGGCTTCCGGCGCAGGCGATGCGCTGGAACATACCTATCATCCCTTCCTGCGGCGTCTGCGCGACACGCCCCTGCCCGTGATAAGCGCGGTGAATGGCGCGGCGGCGGGAATCGGCATGAGCTTGGCGCTGATGGGCGATCTGGTGATCGCGGCGCGCTCCGCCTATTTCCTGCAAGCCTTCTCGCGAATCGGCCTGGTGCCGGACGGCGGTTCGACCTGGCTTCTGCCGCGTCTGATCGGCCTGGCGCGCGCACGCGAACTTGCGCTTCTGGCCGAAAAACTGCCCGCCGAACGCGCGCTGGAATGGGGCCTGATCAACCGTGTGGCGGATGACGAGCGGCTGATGGAGGAAGCCCTGGCGCTGGGCGAAAGGCTGGCCAACGGTCCCGCCGCCCTGTCCAGCACCCGCAAACTATTCTGGGAAAGCCCGCACAATAGCTTCGAGGCGCAAATGGCGCTGGAGGCCAGAACCCAGCAACAGGTCTGCCAGACCGAGGATTTCATGGAAGGATTGGGCGCATTCCTGCAGAAGCGGCCGGCAGCATTTAAGGGGCGATAGCGTTTCGTCTGTCTGTCAGTAAACACAGTGTCATGGCCCGGCCTGTCCGGGCCATCCAGGGCAACGAGAAGATTGTCGAAGTTCGTGCCTGCCGCCCTGGATGGCCCACGTAAAGTGGGCCATGACAGCCGGGGCGTTTGAGTTCCAATCAGCGGCGTCTCGCACGCAGCTTCTTCGCACTGGCCGCCCTCGCCACATCCTGCGCCCGCTTCACCCATTGCGCGAATTCCTCCGGATCGTCCAGCAGCCGGTCCGGCACGGCGTAATAGGCGGTGTCGATCTTCCTGCCGCCCTTCGCGAACGAGAATGGCTTGCGCTGTTCCGCGAGAAAGGCCCGGCGTGTCGCGTCCGATGTTTTCAGGTACATCTGGTCATCGGACGTCACCAGCGCGATCATCAGATCGTCGGCGAAGATACCCTCGCCGCCGAACATGCGGCGCACGGAAACGGGACCAAAAAACTGAAACAGATCGTCGAAGCGACGCGGATAGCCAGCCACTACTGTGCGGCAGCGGGGGTGATCGACACACTCTCACCGCAGCCGCAGGCCGCCGTCTGGTTCGGGTTGTTGAACACAAAACGCGCGCCGAACTTTTCCTGCACGAAATCCAGTTCCGTGCCGATCAGGAACAGGATCGCCTTGGGATCGATGAAAATCTTCACGCCCCGGTCTTCCATCACCTCTTCATGCGGCTTGGTGTCCTCGGCATACGCCATGGTGTAGCTCATGCCGGCGCAGCCGCCATTGGTGACGCCCACCCGCACGCCGAGATACTTGCCTTCCGCGTCCGCCATGATCTCCTGCAGGCGCGCCGCAGCCGCGTCGGTGAGTTTCACCGGCTTCGGGCGTTCACGGCGGGGTCTGGCGGGTTTCGTATCCATCAGAACATGTTCAATTCGAGTTTGGCTTCCTCGCTCATGCGGTCCGGCGTCCAGGGCGGATCGAAGGTCATGTTCACCGAGACCTTGCCGATGCCTTCCACCTTTTCCAGCGCCGCCTGCACCATGCCGGGCATTTCGCCCGCCACCGGACAGTTGGGCGCGGTCAAAGTCATGTCCACGGCAACATCCTTCTCGTCCGAGACATCCACCTTGTAGATAAGCCCGAGCTCGTAGATATCAACTGGGATTTCCGGGTCGTAAACGGTCTTCAGCGCGCTCACCAGCTTGCTGGTGAACTCGTCCAGTTCCTGGGGCGACAGGGCCGATGTCTGGGTTGCGGTCTCGCTCATTCCGTCTTGGCGGCTTCACCGCCCTCCACCGCCGATTTGAAAGTGTGCCAAGCCAGGGTGGCGCATTTCACCCGCATGGGAAATTCGCTCAGCCCGCTCATCACATCCAGGATTTCGCGATCGTCGGCGGAGAGGCCCGCCGCGTCCTCGCCCTTCACCAGATGCAGGAAGCCCTGCATCAGCTTTTCGGCGTCTTCTTTCGAACGGCCCAACAGCAGGTCGGTCATCAGCGAAGCGGATGCCTGACTGATGGCGCACCCCTTGCCCTGGAATTTGATGTCGGCCACCTTGCCCGCCTCGTCCAGCGCCAGATAGACGGTGACGCGGTCGCCGCACAGCGGGTTGTAACCGTCGGCCTTGTGGGTCGCGTTCGCAAGCACGCCGGAATGGCGCGGATGGCGCGAATGGTCGAGGATGACCTCCTGATAAAGTTCACGCAGGGAATTATCCATCGTCAAACCAGTATCTGCCTTGCCTTGTGGAGCGCAGCGACAAGCTGGTCCACATCGGTCCTTGTGTTGTAAAGCGCAAACGACGCGCGGCTGGTCGAGACCACGGCGAACCGCTCCATCAGCGGCTGGGCGCAATGATGACCGGCGCGCACCGCCACGCCTTCACGATCCAATATGGTGGCGAGGTCATGCGCATGCATCCCCTCTGCCTCGAAAGATAGGATCGCGCCTTTGCCGGGCGCATCGCCGATCACTCGCAACCAGTTCAGTTCCCGGACGGCATCGCGCGCATAGGCCAGCAGGTCATGTTCATGCGCCGCCACGGCGGCGCGGTCGAAGCCGTTCAGGTAATCCATCGCCGCCGCCAGCCCGACGCTTTCGATGATGGGCGGCGTGCCTGCCTCGAACCGGGCGGGCGGATCGGCATAGGTGATACGGTCTTGCGACACTTCCCGGATCATCTCGCCGCCGCCATTGAAGGGACACATCGCTTTCAGATGCGCCTTCTTGGCATAGAGCGCACCGATGCCGGTGGGGCCGTAGATCTTGTGACCGGTCAAGGCATAGAAATCTATGTCCAGCGCCTGCACATCGACGATTTCATGCACCGCGCCCTGGCAGCCATCAGCCAGCACCGGCACGCCCTTGGCATGAGCCCGCGCCACGATCTCCTTCAACGGCGTGACCGTACCCAGCACGTTGGACATGTGGGTTACGGCGACAAGCTTGGTCTTCGCGGTGATGGCGGCGTCGAACGCCTCGATATCGAGCGAGCCATCGTCGCGCACATCGACCCAGCGCAGCACCGCGCCCTGGCGTTCGCGCAGGAAGTGCCACGGCACGATGTTGGAATGATGTTCCATCACCGTCAGCACAATCTCGTCGCCCGGCTGGATGCGCGGCGCAAGGAAAGCGTAGGAGACAAGATTGATCGCCTCGGTGCCGCCCTTGGTGAACACGATTTCGTCCACGCTGGCGGCGTTCATGAATTTCCGCACTGTCTCGCGCGCCGCCTCATAGGCGTCGGTCGCCGCCCCGGACAGAAAATGCACCCCGCGATGCACATTGGCGTAGTCGCGGCTGGCGAAATCGCGCATCGCGTCCAGCACCACGCGCGGCTTCTGGGCAGACGCGCCGCTGTCCAGATAGGCCAGCCGCTTGCCATAGACCGTGCGCGACAAAATGTCGAAATCGGCGCGCGCGGCGTCCACGTCGAAAGTGGGCATGGGCTTGGGCGCGGCGCTCATGCCAGGCCTCCCAGAGCCGCGTTGACCGCATCGCGCACCGTGGCGCGGTGCGGCTCGGCCACTTCACCGATGGCATCTTCCAGAAAGGCGTGCAGCAACAGGCGGCGCGCCTCGGCTTCCGGAATGCCGCGCGCCCGCAGATAGAACATCTGCTCCGCCTCCAGATCACCGACCGCCGCGCCATGGGCGCATTTCACGTCATCGGCAAAAATTTCAAGTTCAGGCTTCAGATCTGCTTCGGCGACGTCGCCCAGCAGCAGCGCCTTCGCCGTCTGGCGGCTGTCGGAACCGTCAGCGCCCGCCGCCACCGTCACCTTGCCCTGATAGACAGCCCGGCCGCGCCCGCCCGCGACATGCTTGAACAGTTGGGTGCTCTGCGTATTCGCCACGGCGTGCACGACATGCGACGTCACATCGGCATGAGCATCCTTCACCACCGACACGCCCGACAAATGGGCCGACGCGCCCTCGCCTTCCAAAGCAATCTCCAGCGCCACGCGCGACAGCTTGCCACCGAAATTGGCGAAGTGGGCGCGGTATTCCGCGCCTGCAGCGACGCTCAGTGCGATCTCCTCGACCAGAACCGTTTCCGGCGCGGCAGGCGACAGGCGCACATGGTTCAGCGCCGCCTTGGGGCTCAGAACGATCTCAAACCCAACATTGCGGAAGTCACACGGACCAACACCTTCAATAAAGGTCAGCGACGCGCCCTCCTCCAGCACCAACAGCCCGCGCACATGGCCGGGGCCGGTGAAATCCAGTTGCAGCGGCGCCTCCACCGCCTCGCCCGCCGGCACGCGCAGCGCCACACCGCCCGCAGACTGCGCAAGCGACGCGGCGCTCATCACATTGTCCGCCTTCGCGCCGAAATGCGCCGCGACCCAGGCGGGCGGATTGGGTTGAGTCAGATCAAACACCTCCACGCCCTGCGGCAGATTGCCGATCAGCCATTCGGCCGTGACCGCACCCATGCCCTGTTCGCCCAGAACGGCCTTCAGGTCGGAATATTTCCATTCCTCGATCCGGCGATGCGGCAGCCCGCGCGCGTCGAAACGCTGCTTCGCTGCGGCGCGGCGCTCGGGGATGGCGCGGGCGACAGCACTACTCATGCCGCGTCCTTCACGATCTGCTCATAGCCCTTGGCTTCCAGTTCCAGCGCCAGTTCCTTGCCGCCTTCCGCCACGATGCGGCCCTTGGCCAGCACATGGATACGGTCGGGCACGATGTAATCCAGCAGGCGCTGGTAATGGGT
>JAFIHO010000176.1 GCA_017849395.1 Hyphomicrobiales bacterium | reverse complement strand
GTCCGCCGTTTCGTGCCGGAACTCGCCGACATCCCCGCCCGGTTTATCCACAAACCCTGGGCCTCTCCGCTTCCGCCCGGCAATTACCCCAAACCGATTGTGGACCTTGCCCAGGGCCGGGACCGGGCGCTTGCGGCGTTCAAAGCCTTGAAGGGGTGAGGCTTGAAGGGGTGAGATAGGCCGATTAGGTTCCGCCCCATGCAGATCAAGCAAGATGTTATCGCCGCCATCGGCGGAACGCCGCTCATCCGGCTGAAGCGCGCCTCCGAACGGACAGGCTGCGAAATCCTCGGCAAGGCGGAATTTCTGAATCCCGGCCAGTCGGTCAAGGACCGCGCCGCCCTGTTCATCATCAACGACGCTGTGCGGCGCGGCGTGCTTCGTCCCGGCGGCACCATTGTCGAAGGCACCGCGGGCAACACCGGAATCGGACTGGCAGTCGTCGCGAACGCGATGGGCTTCAAGACCGTCATCGTGATCCCCGAAACCCAGAGCCAGGAAAAGAAGGACGCGCTGCGTCTGCTGGGTGCGGAACTGATCGAAGTGCCCGCCGTCCCCTACAAGAACCCGAACAATTACGTGAAACTGTCCGGCCGCCTTGCCGAACAGTTGGCGGAGACCGAGCCGAACGGCGCGATATGGGCCAACCAGTTCGACAATGTTGCCAACCGCCAGGCGCATATCGAAGGCACCGGACCGGAGATATGGGAACAGACCGGCGGCAAGATCGACGGCTTCACCTGCTCGGTCGGCAGCGGCGGCACGCTGGGCGGGGTCGCGATCGCGCTGAAAGAGAGAAACAGGAATATCCGCATTGCCGCCGCCGATCCGCTGGGCGCGGCGATCTATAGCTGGATCAAGACCGGCAAGCTGGACAGCCATGGCTCGTCCATCACCGAAGGTATCGGCCAGGGCCGCGTCACCGCCAACCTGGAAGGCGCGCCGATTGACGATGCATATGAGATTCCGGACGAAGAGGCTTTGCCGCTGGTGTTCGACCTTCTGCAGCATGAAGGCCTGTGCATGGGCGGCTCTACCGGCATCAACATCGCGGGTGCGATCCGCATGGCCAAGGACATGGGCCCCGGCCACACCATCGTCACCGTGCTCTGCGACTACGGCAACCGCTACCAGAGCAAGCTGTTCAATCCGGCCTTCCTGCGTGAGAAAGGTCTTCCCGCGCCGGGCTGGCTGGTGGCGCAGAAGACACCTGTCTCGGTGCCTTACGAAAATTCCGTGACCACATGAGTCCGCTGGTTTCCACAGAATGGCTGGCTGCCCACCTGAACGAGGTGAAGTTGGTGGACGCTTCCTGGTACATGCCGGACGACAAGCGCGATCCCGCCGCCGAGTTCGAGGTTGCGCATATTCCGGGTGCGGTCTTCTTCGACCTCGATGGTCTTTCGGATCACTCCACCGACCTTCCCCACATGATGCCCACGCCGGAAGCCTTTTCGCGCGACATGGGCGCGCTGGGCGTCGGCGACGGCATGATCGTGGTGGTTTATGACGGTGCGGGCATTTTCTCCGCACCACGCGTCTGGTGGATGCTCCGCGCCATGGGCCATGACAAGGTCGCGGTGCTGGATGGCGGCCTGCCGAAATGGAAACGCGAAGGCCGCCCGCTGGAGAGCGGCCCCGCATCGCCCAAGCCCGCCACGCTGACCGCGAATCCCAAACCCGCGATCATGCGCGACTTCGCGGCCGTGAAAGACACGCTCGCAAGCAACAAGGCGCAGGTGGTGGACGCGCGCAGCGCCAGCCGTTTCACCGGCGCGGAAGCCGAGCCGCGCGCGGGCCTGAAATCCGGTCACATGCCCGGCGCGAAGAATGTGCCCTGGCGGCAGATGGTGACGGCGGATGGCACGCTGAAGCCCGATGCCGAATTGCGCGCCGCCTTCGCCGCCGCCGGAGTCGATCCGGCGCATCCCATAGTTACGACCTGCGGTTCCGGCGTTTCGGCGGCAATCCTGATGCTGGGCTTGGCGAAGCTGGGCGCACCGGATGTGGCGCTGTATGACGGCTCCTGGGCCGAATGGGGCGGTCATCCCGATGCGACGGTCGTGACCGGGCCATGAGTCCCAACGCGGGCCGCCGCATCCCGATGACGGTGACCTTCCTGGACATGAAGGCCAGGCCCCCTGTCCTGCCCCCGCCGCAACCCAAGGGCAAGATCGCAATCCTGAAAGCCGAACAACCTGCGGCGCATTTCTACCGCTATCTCTATGACACCATAGGCGACGCCTATTTCTGGGTGGACCGCCGCAAGCTCAGCGCAGAGGCGCTGACCAAGCTCATCCAGGATCCGAAGAATACGCTTTATGTTCTGTATGCGGACGGAAGCCCCGCCGGGATGGCCGAACTGGATTTCCGCAAGGAAGGAACCGCCAATATTTCCTATTTCGGCCTGATGCCGGAAACCATCGGGCGCGGGCTCGGATTTTATCTGCTTTACCACACCTGCATGAATGCCTGGGCGCAACCGATTTCGCGGCTGACGGTCAACACCTGCACCCTGGACCATCCGCGCGCACTGCCGCTGTATCAGCGGATGGGCTTCGTGCCCTATGCGCGCGAAGAACGCTATGTGGAGCTGATTTGAGCCCGGCTATGCTTTTGATGGAATTGTGGCAAAGTCCCCGCGCAGCCTGCCCGGACACGCAATGACCGACACGACAGAGAAAACCTGGTTCGGACATCCGCGCGGCCTCACCATTCTGTTCGGCACCGAGATGTGGGAGCGCTTCTCCTATTACGGGATGCGCGCGCTGCTGGTGCTGTACCTTACCAAATATCTGCTGCTGCCCGGTCATGTGGAGCATGTGCTGTTCTATCCGCAGGTGAAGGCTTTCTTTGAGTGGATGGCCGGGCCGCTGGGGCCACAGCCCCTGTCGTCGCTGATCTACGGCACCTACACCGGGCTTATCTATGCCACCCCGCTTCTGGGCGGATGGTTCGCGGACAATGTGCTGGGCCAGCGCAAGACTGCGATGATCGGTATTCTTGGCATGGCGATGGGCCATTTCATGATGGCTTCGGAGGCGCTGCTGTTTCCCGCGCTCTTGCTGCTGATCTTCGGCGGCGGATTCTTCAAGACCAACACGACCGCGCAAGTCGGCATGCTGTACAAGACCGGCGATGCACGCCGCGACCGCGCCTATTCGATCTTCTATGTCGGCGTGAATCTCGGCGCCTTCATCGCCCCGCTTGTCGCGGGCACCCTGGGCGAGACCGTGGGATGGCATTACGGCTTCGGCGCGGCGGGCGTGGGCATGCTGTTCGCGCTGGTATTCTATTGGTCGGGATGGAAGCATCTGCCCGCCGAGGGCCTGCGCGAACGGGTCAAGGTCGAACGCAAGCCGCTGTCCCGCGAGGAATGGAAGTCGGTCGGCGCGCTGGTGCTGCTGGTCATTCCACTGACCTTGTGGTGGGCCTGTTACGAGCAGCAGGGCAACATCCTGGCCCTGTTCGCCGACGCCAACACCGACCGCCGCCTGATCCCCGGCCTGATCGACTGGGAAATCCCCGTGACCTGGTTCCAGTCCTTCAATCCCTTCATGATCTTCGCCTTTACGCCGTTACTGCTGGCCTTCTGGACGCGCCAGGCGTCGCAACTGAAGGAACCGAACTCGATGTACAAGATCGTGTTTGGCTGCGGCTTGCTGACGATCTCCTTCGTGGTGATCGCTTTCGCCT
>JAFIHO010000175.1 GCA_017849395.1 Hyphomicrobiales bacterium | reverse complement strand
TTGCGGTCGGCCGGTGCGGCATAGGAATCGAAGGTCCAGATGGCGCGGGTCGGGAAATAGCAGTAGCAGATATGCGTCGCGTCATGGCGGCGGATATACTTGGCGCAGGACGCCGACGAGGTCAGGATGACGTCATAGCCACGCATATCCCAGTTTTCCATCACCCGGGTGGCAATCGGGAACGCGGTCTTGAACTGGTCATGGGTGCGCACCAAGCTGTTCATCCAGCTCGTGCGGATGTTGAAGCGGCGAAATTCCGGCAAGGTCCGATCCGGATTGTAGGCTAGCGTATAAATATCCGCATCCGGGAATTCCTGGCACATGTAGAGGAACACACGCTCCGACCCGGTAGGGGTCAGAAGCTGATCCTGAATCAAGGCTAGGCGCATCGGCGCGCCTTTGCCAGAAGCCAGGCTTCGGGGTGGTTGAGCTGGAGAATATCCTCGCACACATCCAGAATGCTCTGCTGCGGCTTGCGTTTCAGGTCACGTTCCAGAGCGGCGTTGGATGGCTGGAAAGGCTCCGACGGCGCCAGCGGCGTAGAAAACCTTTCGGAAACATGTTCGGAGGCGGCAAGACCATAGCGCAAGAACAACGCCGCCGCCATGTCGCGGCCGAACCAGGTCGTATCGTGGGCGAGGACATAGTCGCCCTCCAGCCCGCGCTCCATCAGGTCGATACAGATGTCCATATATTCGCTGGCGCTTCCCCAGTTGCAGTGAAAGGCCAGGGTTGCCAGTTCGGTCCGGCCGCCGGCGCCCAACAGGGCATTGGCCAGAATCCGCACCAGCCTGGGCACGAAATACTGCGGCTGGCGGCGCGGCGATTCATGGTTGAAAAGATACACCACATTCGCCTTCGCACAGTGATGCGCACGATAATAGTCGATCAGCGCGTGGGCCGCGTTCTTGCTGATGCTATAGAGGCAGGTCGAAGCACGAGGCGTTGTTTCGCAGATTTGAGACGGCATCTTGTCTCCAAATACCTTAGCGGAGCTCGCATAGACAAGACGGCAGGCGCGATCCGCTGTCCGCAAATACTCCAGTATGGCCTGTACCGCCCCGGTGTTCACGCGCTGCACATCCTGCCATACCGCTTCATAGTCGAACCCGGCCGAACCGTGCACCGCCGCAAAATGGAATATCGAAGACGGTCTGATGTCCCGCAAGAAATCGGACAGCGCGTCCAGATCGCCGATATCCAACGCCTGGTATGTATAGCGTCCGCCCGGCGGGATGTAGCGCGCTTGCTGCTGGCGGCCGCAACCCGTCACCGCATAGCCCCGCGCCAGCAGATGGTCGGCCAGATAACTGCCATCCTGGCCGTTCACGCCTAGCACCAGGATGCGGCGATCGTCAGACAAGGCAGCCTCGTTCAGAATTGCAAAAAGTCGGCCTTACGCGCTTTCTCGATCTCGGCGTCGATATTTTTCGCGTCCACGACAAGCACATCCGGCAACGGAAAGATCATCGCGGTTCCATTCAATATGGCCGCGCGTTCACGTTCTAGAAACTCGGCTTTGAAATGCCAGGGCAGGACAAGATAATAGTCCGGCTTGGCGGTGCGCGATTCCTCCTCGGAAACGATCGGGATATCCGTTCCAAGTGTGCGCGCGCCATGCTTTCCAGGATTGCGGTCAGCGGCGCATGCGACAAGGTCGGTGGTGATCCCGCACCACTGCAGCAGCACATTGCCCTTGGTGGAGGCACCGTACAGATGCACCACCTTCTTTTCCGCCTTGGCCTTTTTCAAGAGACCGATGATGTCCTCGCGGACCTTCTCGATGCGGTGCTGGAACGCCAGATAAGGCCGGTCCGTGTCTAGTTCCAGCTCAAATTCCCGAATGTTCAGGCTACGGAGGAATTCCTTGGATTCGACGGTGTCATACCGGCTGTTGCCAGCATGGGTCAGGTAAAGCCGGATGCTGCCGCCATTGATATCGTTCAGCACGGCGCGAAACACCCGCAAGCCCGCCTTGCGCGCGATATATTCCAGCACTGCCAGACTGTAATACTCCAGATGCTCATGACAGATCGTGTCGAACGAATTCTGCTTCAGCATCAGCGGCAGATAGGACATCTCCAGAATCCAGATGCCCTCCTGGGACAGGATCTCCGCGATGGATCTGGCGAAGTCGATCGGACTTTCCAGGTCATAGAACATCGCGATGGAGGTCACGATATCGAACTTTTTGTTGCCGATCGTCTCGGTGGCGATCCGGGACGGGAATACGCTGCTGATCACGGTGATCGGCGCCTTGATTTCACGCGCGATATCGGACGGATCGACGCCGTAGCGGTCGAAGGATTCCGGGTAGAAGCGTAACAGGGTGCCGTCATTGCAGCCGATATCCAGCACCCGGCGGTTACCGGATGGCAGCAGCGCCAGGGCGCTGTCGACGATGGATTTCAAGTGATTTCGCATCGTCTCATTGGTGCCGGAACGGTACCAGTAATTCGCATAAAGAATTTCGGACGGCAGACTGTGGGCGAGCTGAAGCAGGCCGCACGCATCCTCGCTTCGCGTCACGTCGCAACGCACCAGCGCCGTGGGGATTTTCCGCAGCGGCGGCATGGGATAACCATCCTTTACGAAAGATCCTTGCAGATACTGGTCACCTAGGTCGATGACAGGCACGAGATGGCGGGAACCACAGGTGCGGCATGTCTGACGAAAAACCATATGCATTTTTGCATTTTTCCTTGAATGGGACGATGGCCGGGCGCGACAGGATGAAAGGCTGACGGCTTTCGGCAATCAACGATGCTGTCTTAACGTGTAATAGCCGCGCTTGGCGAGTTCGTAGAGTGGCGTGTCCTTTGGCGCGAGAAGCCGCACGACACGCTCGGTGCTGGTTGCGAATTTGTGAAGGAAGAACTCGCGCGGGCTGCGCCGCCGGTAGTTTTCGATGTAGGATTCCACCTCAGCGCTGGAATAGGCGCGGCCATTGTCAGCATATTTGGCGACATACGGCGTAAAATTGGGATAGAGCGAAGGCACGCCAATCAGCGTCGTTCGCATGAAATTCCCGATCAACAGGTCGTCGAAAATTTCGTACTCGATGGCGGCCATCAACGAGCCGCGCGGCACCTCGAAAACAATGCCGGTTGAACGGGACCCATGCATGTCGATGACATTGTCCTTGCCGCCGACACGGAAATTGAGCCAGCCGAAACTGTTCCAAACGTGTTCGCGCCGCCGGAAATAAGACGTGATCGCCGTTACATCCTGCGCGGAGAGCATATCGGACCAATTGTCTCCGAATTGCTCGGGCGTCAGCACCAGATCGGACTTCTGCATTACGGCGACTTGCGCGGTATGGCCGGTCTCCGCATCGATCCAGGAAAAAGGCTGTATATAGGTGAAAGACTTTGCGCCGGCGCCGTTTGCATAGGCTGAAAGTGGCGTGGCGAATTCATTTGCCCAAACGCTGTCAGCGCGGCGGTACTGGTGGAAGGTACTGAACGGAATGATGTAATTGCAGTTATAGATCCGGGCTGCCTCCTCCATCTGCTGCGACAGCGGAATACGCAATGCGGCGCGCGGCAGAACGAGTTTACCGTCCTGGTCGCGGAAATTGATCATGTCGGCATCGCCATAACCCAGCAACTTGAGCAGATAGCGATGCTTGTATTGGGATGTGACCCGGCGAACGAAGGACAACCAGCCGCGATCGGCTGCATCATTGATGTTGACGAAGATACGGCCATTCACATCGACGAGCAGGATGGCGTCCTGATAATAGTCGCTGACGCACATGGCGCGGATGCGGGGGGAAAGCTGGACCCATTCACGGTCCGGCATGGCGCGAACATTGAAGCCTAGGCCTTTCAGATCATTCAGGATGCGGTCGCCCCGGTGCTGGGGCAGCAGGAAAATCCGATCTTTGTCGAACAAGGCCAACGAGCTGGCGTCGAGATGGTCGGGATGGCCATGGCTCAACCAAACATATTTGGCATCCAGGATATCCTGCCGCTCGGCGGGCGGGATGTCATAAAGCAGCGACCAACTGCCAAAATAGGCTCCCGCCGGATCCAGCCAGGGGTCGGTTGCCAGGACCGGGGCGCCCTCATAAGCGATCAAGGTCGCATTACCGACGGTCTTTACGCCAAGCATTCTTTCTCCATATGCGCGACACCAAAATCCAGGGGCAGGTCATCCCTTGCCGGTCGCGGGGCACACGCTAGTTGTGCTCCCATATTTGGCAATGGTTTGCAACATTTAGGACTTAAGTATCTAATATTAAAGGATAAATGTGAACCACCGCGACTCAATCTGTCTCAGCTTCAGGTCCCGGTTTCGCCGCTTGCAAACCGTGAATCTGCCGGGACCGCCGTTGGCGTTCCCTCTTCCTGGGACAAGAACGCCAGCGCCATACCAAGCGCGATCCAATAGCCGACAAAGGTCGTGGGCTCGATGGTCAGCGAAGCCTGGAACTGGCCCATGATGATGATGGCCAGAACAAGGGCCTGGTAGTCGACGACCCGCTCACGCCGCAACCGCCGCACAAAGGCACGGCTGCAGTAGACCACCGGCGCAAACCACATCGCCAAATAAAGTACGAAACTGATGCTTCCCATGTCAGACAGGATGCGGGCCACGCCCGAGAAAGACTCGTGCGTTGCCTTCCATCCGGTGAACCACTTATCCGCGACCGGGCTGTTGAAGACAAAATCCGGATAGTAGGCCCCCACGAAATAGGGTGAGAGGCCAGGGCCAACGCCAAACAGGATATGGTCCATCGCCAGGCGGAACGTTCCGATGAGGCCGCCCAAACGCATGATGTTGGAAAACTTGGTGGGGCTGAGATCAATCGAACCGATGATGATTTGCTGGACCGGAAGCAGAACCGCAGCCGCCGCCAGCAGGCCCGTGCCAAGGATGACGCCAGCGACCACCAGCTTTATACGTCCGTAACCAAGCGCCAGCAGGATG
>JAFIHO010000174.1 GCA_017849395.1 Hyphomicrobiales bacterium | reverse complement strand
GGTCATGGTCTTGCCCGATCCAGGTGGGCCGACGAACAGAAGCCGACGGTTGGGCGCCTTGCCATGCTCGCGCAGCCAGTCCCGCCGCCGCTGCTGGAGAAGAACATTGCCGAGCCGTTCCGACACGGCTGCCGGAAGGATTACGTCCGCGAGCGTCACCGAGGGTTCGCGAAGGTCGAGGAGACCCTCTAGATCACCGCGCGGACGGGCGAAAGCGATGGGAATGGATGGGCTGACGCCACGTGCGGCGCGTGCAGTATCGACCGCCGCGCGCAAGTCGTTCGCGGTGTCCCGGCGGCCTTGGCGGGCCTCTGCGCCGTGCTGGAGTATAATTTCTTCCCCCACCGCGCCAATGAGGGCTATCACGACACGCCCGGCCGGGGCGGCTCGACCAACCTGTCCTTCACCTATGAGCGCATGAAGGATCTGCCGCCGCTGCCGTCCGAAGGCGCGGTTACGTATGACCAGGTGTGGGAGAACTACACGTATTTTCTGAAGCAGGTCGTTCCCGTAGCCGCGGCCAACCGCATCCGCCTGTCGGTGCATCCCAACGATCCGCCGCCGGCGATCAGCCGGGGATCGGGCCAGATTCTCAACAGTCTCAGCGACTGGAAGCGGCTGATCGAGACCGTGAACTCGCCCTGGAGCGGCCTGACCTATGACTGCGGCGTCACGCGCGAACTGGGCGAGGACCCGATAGCGGTCTGTGCCTATTTCGGCTCGCGCGACCGCATCAACCAGGTCCATTTCCGCAATGTGAAGCTGACCAAGCCGCGCGAGACCTATGTCGAAGTGTTCAACGACGAAGGGGACAACGACATGTTCGCGGTGATGCGCGAACTTGTGCGCCACAAATACAAGCGCCTCATCATGCCGGAACATCCGCGCGGCCTGGACAATGACAAGGGGCAGAACAATGGCGGCTATACCGGCTGGGTCTATAATGTCGGCTATGCCCGAGCCATGCTTCAGACGGCCCTGATGATGGAACAGGGCAAACGCTGGTAGCGCTCCGTCAGCCGACCCGGCGCCGCCATCCGGCAAGCTGGATTGCCGTCGTCAGCGCCACGCACAGAATGGCGCTGGCGACGAAGACGGTGTCCTGGCTCTCCACGCCCAGCTGATAGAGAAAGCAATGCAGAGCCGTGAGACCGAAACAGGCATAGTTCCAGCGTTGCAGCTTTTTCCAGCCCGGCATGCCCCAGTGCCGCAGTGAAGCGTCGTTGGACGTCGCCAGCAGCATCCCCAGGATCAAAGCGGCGGCCAGTCCGGTATGATTGGCAAAGCCGAAGACGTCATGCCGTAATGGCAACGCATGACCGTCCCACTTCTCATAGATATAATACAGCCACGGACGGCCCCGCAGATGCACGCACTGGCCGACCACCGCATGGAAAAGCCCCGTCATCCCGGCCCAGATGCCGATATCGCGGCGCAAATCGAGCGAGACAGGCACCTGCCCTTGCCGCAGCAGCGTCCATGGCCCCACAAACAGGGTCGCGGCCAGCAGCAGGAGCGCCGGATAGGCGCTGGCGAAACTGAGACGGCTCAGCACGTCCGGGTAGGACCGCGTGACATACAGCGGCACGGCCATAGCGGCGGTCACTAGGCCAAGAGGCAGATGATGCTGCAGGATGCGACGCGAGAGGCGGGAGGCCATGCATGCCCGATAGCCGCCGCCGGAACCACAGGCAAGGGGTGATCTGTCGGCCAAGGTTGCGGTATCATTATGATAGAGGAAAAGACATGACCTGGACCAGCCGGCGGCACTTTCTGGGGTACGCAACTGTGCTGGCACTGGCGGCGGGCGCCCGCGCCACACCGCTGGGCCAGCCTTTGGGGCTTCAGCTCTACACGGTGCGCGACGCCATCGCCAAGGACTTCACCGGCACCCTGCGGGCCGTGAAGCGCATCGGCTACGCAAGGGTGCAGACCAACATGTCGCTGGCCGGGCGCGACACGATGCAGTTGCGCCGCGCCTTCGACGAAGCGGGCCTGGGCTGGGACACCGCCCATTGCAGCAATGCGGAACTGCTGAGTGAGCTTCCCCGCACCATCGAAAAGGCCAAGGCGGCAGGCCTGCGCTATCTGGTGACATCGGTGCCGTTGTTCCCCGCCAATTTCCGGGACGTTCTGGCGGGGGGGGCCGCCGACGCCTGGAAGCGCAATGCCGAATTGCTGAACAAGGTCGGGGGCGAAATCACCAAAGCGGGGCTTGTGTTCGGTTATCACAACCACAATCCGGAATTCCGCAAATATGGCGGCGTCACGGCTTATGACATGCTGCTGAAAGATACAGATCCGCAGACCGTCAAGCTGGAACTGGATATCGGCTGGATGGTCAGTGGAGGCTATGATCCGGCCGACTATCTGAGCCGCCATCCCCACCGTTTCATCATCCTCCATGTGAAGGATTTGACGCGTGATTTCATTCCCAACAGCACCGGCCGCATGACCGGAAAGCCCGCGGGCAGCGGCATCGTGGACTGGAAGAAGATTTTCGCGGCGGCGCGCAAGGCCGACATCAGGGGGCTCTATGTCGAGCAGGAGGCGCCCTATCAGGACACACCGCTGGAAGACGCCAAAATGGCGTTCGACTATCTCAGTAAATTCAACTGACAGATCGTATCGGGAGCTGGAATGACCGCGCAGGATGATACCGATGGCGCAAGCCGCCGCGACGCGCTGAAGCTGGGCGCGGCCGGATTGCTGGCGCTGGCGCCCCTGGCCGATATGCGCGAGGCGTTCGCCATGACCGGCGACATGGCAGGACTGCCCTGGGCCAACAAGGCCATGCGCTGGGCGCAAGTGGCTTTCACGGAGGAAGACCCGCCCAGCTACGACCCGCAATTCTGGTTCGATCTGTTCAAGCGGACTCATGTGGAGGCTGTGTGCCTGTCGGCGGGCGGCTGCATCTGTTTCTATCCGTCGAAAATCCCCCTGCACTACCGCGCGAAATATCTGGGCGACCGCGACATGTTCGGCGAGATGGTGAAAGGCTGCCGGGCCCAGGGCATCAGCGTGATCGCGCGCGTCGATCCCCATGCCATGAGCGAGGAAGCCTTTGCCGCGCATCCCGAGTGGGCCGCCTGCACCCAGGACGGAAAGCCGCGCCGCCACTGGGCCGCCGCCGACATGTATGTCACCTGCCAGAATGGCGGCTTCATGTTCGACTTCATGCCGGCCGTGCTGAAGGAGATCGCAGACATCTACAAGCCGGAAGGTTTTTTCGGCAACCGCTGGGCGGGCAGCGGCATGTGCTACTGCCAGACTTGCCGCACCAAATTTCGCGCGGCCACCGGCATGGAGCTGCCCACTACCAACGACCCGCAGAATCCCCAACGCAAGGCATACATCCAGTGGAATGCCGAGATGCGCTGGAAGCAGTTCAAGCTGTGGGACGACACGGTGAAGGCGTCCAAGCCTGACAGTTTCTTCAGCCCCAATGGCGGCATGAACGATCCGAACAATGTCACTATTCCGATCGTGGCAGTGGACCGCCAGGGCCGTTCCGGTACGACGCCGGTCTGGTCGATGGGCAAGTTCGCCAAGCAGGTTCGCGCCTATATGCAGAACCTGCCCGTGTGCGGGATATTCAACATCGGCGTCGAGGATGAGAACCGCTGGAAGGATTCCGTGCAGACGCCCGCGGAGCTGGAGGCCTGGGCGCATACCGGAATCGCGCAGGGTTTCCGGCCATGGTTTGTGAAGTTTAACGCCCGCATCTTCGATGCGCGCTGGGTTGCGCCGGTGGAGAAGATTTATCGCTGGCACTTTGCGAACGACCGCTACATGCGCAACACCGGCAATCTGGCGCGGGTTGCGATGGTCAATTCCACCCAGTCGGGCATCTTCACCGCTGGCGGCGCGGCCTTCACGGCCGGCGACAATGTGCGCGTAGCGCAGCGGGTGGCCGATTCCCAGAACGGCTATTATCAGGCGCTGGTGGAAGCGCGCGTGCCCTTCGAGATGGCCGATGACCGGCAACTGGATGCGCAATATATTTCACGTTACCGCTTGCTGATATTGCCGGGCATCGCCGCACTCTCCGACAGTCAGTGCCGCCAAATCCGAGACTTCGTGATGGCGGGCGGACGCATTGTGGCGACCGGCGAAACATCGCTCTATGATGAGACTGGCCGCCGTCGCGCCAATTTCGGCCTGGCCGACCTGTTCGGCTGCGATTATGTGAAGACAAGCGATGGAGTCAAAAATTCCTATCTCACGCCGCGCCATCCTCACGCACTGACGCGCGGCCTTGAGGACGCGCCACGCATCATAGGCACGACCCAACAGATTGCCGTGAAGCCGCATGACACGGGTCGGCAGCCGCTCACGCTGGTTCCGTCCTATCCCGACCTGCCGATGGAGCGGGTCTATACCATGACCCTGGAGACCGACACGCCGATGGCCTTTTGCCGCGATGTTGGCATGGGCCGGGTGATTTATTTCCCAATGGATATCGACCGCACCTTCTGGGAGGTACTGGCGCCGGATCATCTGGTTCTGCTGAAGAATGCGGTGGCGTGGGCGATGGATGAGCCGCAGCCCATGACTGTCGCCGGGCCTGGGCTGCTGGACATCAGCTATTGGAAACAGGCGCGTTCATTGACCGCGCACCTAGTCAACATGACCAACCCGATGATGATGAAAGGTCCCTATCGCGAGATCATGCCGCTGAGAGGACCTTTCACCGTATCGCTGGCCCTGCCCGAAGGCGTGAGGCCCGACGTTGTCAGACTGCTGGAAAGCGGAACAACCGCAAACCATCGCATTGAAAATGGACGGCTTGTGGTGGATGTGCCGGAAATCCGGCTGCACGAAGTCGTCGCGGTCGATCTTGCTTAAGCGATTGCGGAGGTTCAATCTTCAAAGTCAATTCAATTAGCTGGGGTTCCCAGATCATATTTGCGGAACATCCGTGGGGTAGGCGGGTTCTTTCATCGCGGGGGGTAACTCAGCAGAGGAACTTGCGATGACAAATCAGAACAACCCGGGACAAAAGGGCCAGCAGGACCAGCAGCGCCCCGGCCAGCAGAGCGGTCAGCAGCAGCGCCAAGGCGGTCAGCAGGGTGGCCAGCAAGGCGGACAGCAGGGTCAGGGTTCCGGGCAGAATGCCGACCGCGACCAGGACCGCAACCAGCGTCAGGATCGCTAACGCTTGATGTTTGGGAAGCCCGGAACCTTCATGTTCCGGGTTTTCCGTTTCAGGCTATTGCGCCAGCCCGCGCATCGACGCGGGAGGGCCGGGCAGTTTTAATCGCCGTCCTGTATCCCGCAAACGGCCGTTTCGTACAGCGATCACGCGCAGCAGCTTGTCGTTGAAATCTGCCACATAGAGGAAGTTCCCATCGCGGGAATAGGCGATTCCTTCGGGCACGGATCCTAAACGGATTTCGCCGCGCTGTACCGTTACCTTCCGGCCATCTATGCGCAATCCGATCAGACCGCCGTTGCGATGATAGCTCCAGTCGTTGTGCGGTGAGGTTCCGCCATGCAGCAGGATCACCGCCGCGCTCTTGCCGTCGGGACCAATGGCGAATCCCTCGGGTCCGTCGCCCAGCGGCACAGTATCGATGGAATGAGGATGCGGCCCGCCCGCCTCTATGACCGTCAGGCTTGCGCTGTTTCCATGGGCGGTGTTGTTGATCGCGATGGCGATCAGTCCATCGGGCGTCACCGCAATATTGTAGGGATTGAAGCCGACCGGAACATCGTCATTGGAATTATAGGTGACGCGATTGCCGAAGATGTTCAGCACACCCACTTTCGCCGCCAGCGGCTTGGTGACAAAAGCACGGCTTCCGTCCGGCGTGATGGCCACGGCATTGACCTCGTCACCGACCTTCACCTCCGCAACCGGTGTTGCACTCTGTCCGAGGATGCGCAGCACGCTCACGCTCTTGCTGGCGTAATTCGTCACCAGCGCCAACGTGCCATCCCTGCTGATGGCGAGACCGGACGGCATGTTGCCCACCCGCACGTCCTGAAGCAGACGCGGCTTGTCAGTCGCCAGGTCGATCACGTGCACCCGGTTGTCGTTGCCCGGCTGCCATTTGCCGTCCTTCTTCGACACCGTAATGCTGGATGCGACAAGGGCCATCGTCCCGTCCGGCGTGATCTGCAAATTCACGGGAGGCCCCTGGATGGAATTGGAGAGCGGCAACTGTGCCGCGATCTTCGGCCGGCCGGGATTGGAAGCATCCAACTCCAGCAGGGAGTCATGGCCCGGCTCGCGATAGCCCTTGCCCTTCGCGTCGAACACCATCGTGTTGTCGAGGCCGACCAGAATATGATCCTGCCCCGCCAGCGCAGGCGCAGAAACGCAAAGGAGTATGGCGACGATTTTCGCTTTCATGGCAGGGTAAAAGCCGTCACGTCATCGGCGCTGGCGGCATCGCCCCAGAAGCCGCCCGTGGAAACCGCGGCCACATACTGTTTGCCGCTTCCGCCCTTGTAGGTCAGCGGCGTGCCATAGATCGATGCGGGCAATTTATACTCCCATACCTGCCTGCCGGTTTTCGTCTCGAAGGCGCGCAGCCGCCGGTCATCGGTGGAGCCCATGAAGATCAGCCCACCCGCCGTGGTGATCGGCCCACCCACCATCGGACGGCCAGTATGGATGTCGGCAAGCCCCTGCCCTTCAGTAACGCCTACTGTAACGCGCCACACAATGGCGCCCGTACTGACATTAACGGCATAAAGACTGCCCCATGGCGGAATCTGACAAGGCATGTGGGTCACCGAGTCCCAGAACCATTGATAGCCATCGCGCAGATTATAGCTGCCATCCGCCTCGCGCTTCATCACCTGCGGGCTGGCCATGTCCTTGCTGTTGACAATGTAATAGCCGGTGCCGGGATCAAAGGAGGCATGGCTCCAGTCGATGCCGCCCCATGAACCGGGAAACCGCGCCACGCCGGAATCGGCCCGCTGCGGCTGGAAGAATTTCCCGTCCACTATGTTCATGTCCTTGATGATCTTCTCGCAGCCCGCTTTCTGCTGCGGATTCAAATTCGCCAGTTCGGACATGGTGAAGCTGGTGCGACCCAGGGGCGGCGTCACCGACATGGGCTGGGTGGGCGACGGGGTCTGGCCGATCAGGTCATTGTCGGTCGGCACCGGCACTTCGCGAATGGGATGGATAGGCTCACCTGTCACACGGTTGAACAGGAACAGGGTGCTGGCTTTGCTCATCAGCGCAACGGCGGGAATGGTGCGGCCATCCTTTTTCACATCCAGCAGGGTGGTCAGCGGCAGGTCATAGTCCCACAAATCCTGATGGACCGCCTGGAAGTGCCACAGATATTTTCCGGTATTGGCATCCACCGCCACCAGAGAATTGCTGAACAGGGATTCGCCTTTGCGGTCGCCGCCATACTGGTCGAAGGTGGGCGCGCCGAATGGCAGATAGGCGATGCCGCGCTGAACATCGACGGTAAGGCCCATCCACACATTCACGCCGGAGCGGTTCACCCAGGAATCGCCCTGCCAGGTTTCATGGAATTTCTCACCCGGCTGCGGCACGCCGTTGAAATGCCATACCTCCGCGCCGGTCCGTACATTGAAGGCGCGCACCTGACCGGAGGCGCCTTTCGCCGGAATCTCCTGGGTACGCGATCCGGTGATGATGAGGTCCTTGTAGATCGCGGGCGCGGCGGTGATGCCGTAAAAGGCGTTGGGGAAACCCTGCATCACGGCGGGCGACTTCATGTTGACCACGCCGCCGGTGCCGAAGCCTTTCGCGGGCATGCCCGTGGCCGCGTCCAGCGCGATCAGCAGGCCCTGGCGCGTACCGAACACGATGCGTGGCGAGGCCCCCCGCCCGCCGGGCCACCAGGACACGCCGCGCGTGGCGGGCTGGTCGCCGTTCGGAACGCGATAGGCCCATTTCTCCGCGCCTGTTTCCGCATTAAGCGCCACCACCCGGCCGTAAGGCGTGGACAAATACATTACCCCACCGATCACAAGCGGCGTCGCTTCAGACGCGCTGAAGCCGGTGCGCGGGCGCGATCCCGCGGCCGGCGCAGCCTCTCCCGAGGGACGCATGTGATAGGTCCATGCGGGCTTCAGTCCCGCGACATTGGCGGGTGTGATCTGGGTAAGCGGAGAATGGCGGGTGTCGCCATAATCATGGCCATAGGCGGGCCATTCCTCGGACAGGCTGGCCGCCTGGACGGCGGCGATCGCGCACCCCGCAATCGTGCCCGCCAGTAGCGCGGCAATCGGCAATTTCATGGGCTCCCCCGGACCATTCTTGTTTGCGCGCGACTATGCCCGATGTTCGCGCTCGCGACAATTTCCGGCATAGTATGGCTTCAACAAGAAAGAAGACCGGGGAGATCTCGTATGCGTCATTCCACAATGTCCGCGATTCTGGCCCTTGGCGCACTGGCCGCCACCGCCGCCAGCGCGCAGCAAGCCCGCGAACCCGCCAGCTATCCGCACGACATGTCCAGCTTCGCATGCAGCCATCGCGATGACGGCGCCTGCGACAATGCAACCTTACCGCCGCCGGACTACACGCCTATCGTCGGTACATGGGTCCGCTATTCCCTGCTGCGCAATGGCTTCTCGGTGCAGCCGCCGGATGCCCCACTGGTGATCAAGTTCATGAATGACGGCTGGTGGTCGATGATCGAACTTCCCGCCGGACGCGCGAGAGTGAAAAAGCCGCTGGAGCAGCAGACGCCTCAGGAACTGATGGACCGCTTCGACAAGATGGGTGGAGGCTGGGGCAACTACACGAATGCGGGCCAGGTCAATATCCGCCATCACAAAGCGGGCCTTATGCCGGGGAGTGAGAGCGATCAGGTGCGCGGCTGGCATTTCGACGGCAACGCGCTTGTGCTGGATGGAACGGGTCCGGATCATTCGCCAATCATCCACGCCCGCAAGCTACCGAACCAGCCGCTGGGATCGAAGGCGCTGGTGGGGTCGTGGGACCGAGCTGCCTACAAGGTGAATGGCACGGCAGTGGATGCGCCGCCAGAGCACCTGCTGCTGGGCGAGGACGGCTGGTACCAGGCCACAGTGCTGCCGCCGGGGCGCACTGGACGACGCGGGGTGGAGCAGAGCCAGTGGTCGACGCAGGACTATGTCAATGCCTTCAGGGGCATGGAGGCGTCCTGGGGCACCTACAATGTCGAGAATGGCAGCTTTCTGCGCCGCCATATCGGCGATACCGATCCCAATTTGGAGGACAAGGTCGCAAGCGGCACATTCCGGCTGACCGGCGACAGCTTCACCTGGTCGGGCACTGATGCAGCGGGTCGCAGATTCGAAGCCAGCTATCGCCGCGCCGTGCCGTTCGACATCTATGCGCCGGTGAAGGCCAACTAACCCGATGTCATGGCCCGTATGCGCGGGCCATGACACAGCTTGTCAGATATCCGCGTAGCAGTGCGTTTCCTTGTCCGCACCAGGCGTGGTCAGTGCGCCATAGCGCGCCGGGCCCACGAGCTGGGCGTACTTCCAGATGGCCCCCGAGCCGTACTCCGTGGCGCGGGGCTTCCATGACGCGGCGCGCGACTTAAATTCCTCCTCGCTCACATTCACCGAAATTTCACCGGTGGTGGCGTCCAAGGTGATGATATCGCCATCCTTGATATGGGCGATGGGACCGCCGACCGCTGCTTCCGGTCCCACATGGCCGATGCAGAAACCGCGTGTCGCACCGGAGAAGCGGCCATCGGTGATCAGGGCAACCTTGTCGCCCATGCCCTGGCCGTAGAGCGCCGCGGTGGTGGACAGCATCTCGCGCATGCCGGGGCCACCCTTGGGCCCTTCATAGCGGATAACCAGAACATCGCCTTCCTTGTACTGGCGCTTCTCGACGCAATCGAAGCATTCCTCCTCATTGTCGAACACCCGTGCTGGGCCAACGAAGCGGAGATTCTTCAAGCCTGCCACCTTCACGATAGCGCCATCGGGCGCGAGATTGCCCTTCAACGAAACAACACCACCGGTGACCGTGATCGGGTTGGACGTCTTGCGCACGACATCCTGGTTTTCGTTGAACTTCACGTTCTTCAGATTCTCGGCCACCGTCCGTCCGGTAACGGTCATGGCGTCGCCATGCAGATAGCCGCCATCCAGCAGGGCCTTCATCACCAGCGGAATGCCACCCGCCTCGAATAGATCCTTAGCGACATATTTTCCCCCGGGCTTGAGGTCGCCGATATAGGGCGTCTTGCGGAAGATTTCGCCAACATCGAACAGGTCGAAATTGATACCCGCCTCATGCGCCATGGCGGGCAGATGCAGCGCCGCGTTGGTCGAGCCGCCGGTGGCCGCGACGGTCATGGCCGCATTCTCGAACGCCTTGCGTGTGCAGATGTCGCGGGGGCGAAGCTGCACTTTCAAAAGCGCCATCACCTGTTCGCCAGCCTTGGCGCACAGCGCGTCACGGATTTCATACGGTGCGGGGGCGCCGCAGCTATAGGGCAGCGCAAGGCCGATCGCTTCGGCGACCATCGCCATGGTGTTTGCGGTATACTGGCCGCCGCACGAACCGGCTGACGGACATGCCACGCGTTACAGTTCGTCCAGCGACGCGTCATCCATCTTGCCCACCGAATGCAGGCCGACGGCTTCGAACAAATCCTGCACCACGACATCGCGGCCGCGGAAGCGGCCCGGCAGGATCGATCCGCCATAGATGAAGATGGACGGCACGTTCAGACGGATCATCGCCATCATCATGCCAGGCAGCGACTTGTCGCAACCCGCCATCGCGACAAGTGCGTCATAGGAATGGCCGCGCATGGTGAGTTCCACCGAATCCGCGATCACATCGCGCGACGCCAGCGAGGATTTCATGCCCGCATGGCCCATGGCGATGCCGTCGGTGACAGTGATGGTGGTGAATTCGCGCGGCGTGCCGTAGTGCGCGGCAACCCCCTTCTTCACCGCCTGCGCCTGGCGCTGCAACGAGATGTTGCATGGCGCGGCCTCGTTCCAGGCCGTCGCGACACCGACCAGCGGCTGATGAATCTGTTCGGTGGTCAGACCCATCGCATAAAGATAGGAGCGGTGCGGGGCGCGCTCCGGTCCTTCGGTGACGTGGCGCGAGGGAAGCTTGGACTTGTCGAACTGGGACATAAAATTTCTCTGAATGATGCGAAGCGGGCGGGACTATTGCCCCTACCCCGTATCCGCTCAAGCCGGAATTCGAGATAATGGCTCCGCAGCCATATTTGAGAATAATTCTCAATTAATGGGCACCAGACCGGTCGATCCGTACTGGATATCCAAACTACAGGAGGCGCTCCCATGAATGCGGAAAATCCGACAGGAAAATGCCCCGTGATGCACACCAAGGCCCATTCCAATCGCGATTGGTGGCCGAACCAGATTGACCTCAAAATCCTGCACCAGCCGCCCCAGTCGAACCCTATGGGACCCCGCTTCGACTATGCAAAGGAATTCAGGAGCCTCGATCTGGCGGCGGTGAAGCAGGCCCTGCCCAAGGTGATGACGGCCTCCCGGGACGGGGGGCCGGCCGATTTCGGCCATTACGGGCCGCTGGTCAGCCGCATGGCGTGGCATAGTGCGGGCACCTACCGCATTGCCGACGGGCGCGGCGGGGCGGGCGGCGGCCAGCAGCGCTTCGCGCCGCTGAACTCGTGGCCGGACAATGCCAATCTGGACAAGGCGCGCCGGCTGCTATGGCCGGTTAAGCAGAAATACGGCCGCAAACTTTCCTGGGCGGACCTGCTGATCCTGACCGGCAATGTCGCGCTGGAATCCATGGGCTTCAAGACCTTCGGCTTCGGCGGCGGACGGGTGGACACATGGGAGCCCGAGGAAGACGTCTATTGGGGCCCGGAGGGCAAATGGCTGGACGACCAGCGCTATAGCGGCGACCGCCAACTGGCGGACAAGCTGGGCGCGGTGCAGATGGGTCTGATCTATGTCAATCCGGAAGGCCCAAACGGCAAGCCGGACCCCGTCGCGGCGGCGCGCGATATCCGCGAGACCTTCGCGCGCATGGCGATGAATGACGAGGAGACGGTGGCGCTTATCGCGGGCGGCCACACCTTCGGAAAGACCCATGGCGCGGGCGATGCTTCGCTTGTGGGCGTGGAGCCGGAAGGCGCGGATATCGAGGCGCAAGGATTGGGCTGGTCCAGCAATTACGCCACCGGCATTGCCGGTGATGCCATCACCAGCGGACTGGAAGTTACCTGGACCACGACACCGACCAAATGGAGCAACAATTTCCTCGAAAATTTGTTTGGTTTCGAATGGGAGTTGACCAAGAGTCCCGCGGGCGCACACCAATGGACGCCAAAAGGCGGTGCCGGTGCAGGCACCGTGCCGGATGCACACAATCCTTCAAAGCGCCATGCTCCGGCGATGTTGACAACCGATCTGTCGCTGCGTTTCGACCCCGCCTATGAGAAGATTGCGCGCCGCTTCTTGCAACATCCCGACCAGTTCGCGGATGCGTTTGCTCGCGCCTGGTTCAAGCTCACCCACCGCGACATGGGTCCCCGCATTCGCTATCTGGGGCCGGAAGTGCCCGCCGAGGAGCTGATCTGGCAGGACCCGATTCCGAAGGTCGATCACAAGCTGGTCGATGACAAGGATGTCGCGGGACTGAAGGACAAAATCCTGGCGTCTGGACTGACAGTTTCCCAACTCGTGTCCACCGCCTGGGCGTCAGCGTCCACCTTTCGCGGGTCCGACAAGCGCGGCGGCGCCAATGGCGCGCGCATTCGCCTGAGCCCACAAAAGGACTGGGAAGTGAACCAGCCCGGTGAACTGGCAAAGGTTCTTCGGACACTGGAGAGCATACAGAAGACCTTCAATGCCGCGCAGACAGGGGGCAAGAGAATCTCCCTCGCCGACCTGATCGTGCTGGGTGGTTCGGCGGCAGTCCAGAAGGCGGCAGCCGACGCGGGTGTGACAGTTACGGTTCCCTTCACGCCGGGACGCATGGATGCTTCCCAGGAACAGACCGATGTGGAGTCTTTCGCGCCGCTGGAGCCGGTGGCGGACGGTTTCCGCAACTATGCCCGAAGCGGGCTGCGCATTCCGGTCGAGGAGCTGCTGGTCGATCGCGCGCAATTGTTGAAGCTGAGCGCGCCGGAAATGGCGGTGCTGGTGGGTGGCCTGCGCGTGCTGGGCGCCAATACCGGCGGGTCCAGACACGGCGTGTTCACCAGGCGGCCCGGCGTGCTGACGAATGATTTCTTCGTCAATCTGCTGGAGATGGGCACGCATTGGAAACTGGACGCGAAGAATGAGGGTGTGTTCGAGGCGCGTGACCGCAAGACCGATGCGGTGAAATGGACCGGCACGCGCGTCGATCTGATCTTCGGTTCCCACTCGCAGTTGCGTGCGCTGGCCGAGGTCTATGCCAGCTCCGACGCGCAAGAGAAGTTCGTGAAGGACTTCGTCGTGGCCTGGACGAAGGTCATGAACGCGGACCGGTTCGATCTGGTTTGATCGCACCAAATGAAAAGGCCCCGGATCGCACGCACGATCCGGGGCCTTCCTATCGATCATAAAACGGCGCTACCGGTAGCGGCGGTCCCGCCGGTCGTAATAGCTGTCGCGATAGCGACGCTGATCATGACGCGCGCCGCGCGCTTCGTGGCGTTTGCAATCTTCGCTGCGCGCGATGGCATTTCCTGCAAAGCCGCCCGCCACGCCGCCGACGATCGCACCGCCCCAGCTGTTGGTGGCGAGTCCACCCAGCGCCGCCCCGCCAGCCGCGCCCAGCGCGGAACCCGTGTCGTGCGAGCGGCCGCTGCAGGCGTCGGCAAGCACGGGCATGGTTCCCGCCGCCAAAGCAAAAACAGCGACTGCCGTGATCCTTGTGAGAGCCTTCATGGCTGACCTCCTGATATTTGGTCAGACAACGCGGCTTCGGATCATCCGTTCCTAGGCGTCGATAGGTGCGAGAGTCGGGTAGTTGGTGTAGCCGTCCGCGCCGCCTGTGTAGAATGTGGCGCTATTCCATTCATTAAGCGGTGCATGTTTGGCAAAGCGCGTCACCAGGTCGGGATTGGCGATATAGAGCTTCCCGAACGCTACCGCATCGGCCCAGCCATCTGCCAATGCCTTTTCGGCGCTTTCACGCGTGAAGCTTTCATTGGCGATATAGATGCCGCCAAATGCATCCTTGATCGCCCGACCGATGCTTTCCTTGCCTGCCACATCGCGCGGCTTGCCCTGGCTGTCCAGCGGCGGCGGCGAACCCGGTTCGATCTGCGCCTCGCGCGCGCAGATGAAGGCGATGCGGCGTTTGCCAAGGGCGCGGGCAACATCGGTGAAAGTCGCCAGCCTGTCGCTGTCGCCCATGTCATGGCTGTCGGCGCGGGGCGCCAGATGCATGCCCACCCGATCCGGTCCCCAGACGTCGACCACAGCATCGGTGACTTCGAGCATGAGCCGCGCACGTTTCTCGCGCGTGCCGCCATAGGCATCTGTGCGGTGGTTGGTGTTGTCCTGCAGAAACTGGTCCAGCAGATATCCGTTCGCGCCGTGAATTTCGACGCCGTCGAAACCGGCGGCCTTGGCGTTCTGCGCACCCTTCCGAAAGTCCGCTATGACGCCCGCAATCTCTTCCAGTTCCAGCGCGCGCGGCGTGACATATTCGGTCTCGGGACGCACAAGGCTTACCCTGCCCTTGGGCTTTATGGCGCTCGCGGAGACCGGGGTCTGACCGTTCAAAAAGAGCGGATGGGAGATACGCCCCACATGCCATAACTGCAAAAGAATGCGTCCGCCCTTGGCATGGACGGCGCGCGTGACTTTCTTCCAGCCTTCCACCTGTTCGTCCGACCATATGCCCGGCGTTGCGGCGTAACCGACTCCCATCGGCGTGACGGAGGTTGCCTCCGTGATGATCATGCCCGCGTCGGCGCGCTGGGTGTAATATTCGACCGCGAGGTCGCTGGGGATGCGGCCCTCAGGCACCGCGCGGGATCGCGTCAGCGGCGCCATCACGATCCGGTTGGGCAGGGTCAGCGCCCCGACTTTCAGGGGATCAAACAGGGTCGGCATCGAGGCAACCTCCGGCAGCGGCCTTCCAGAGTTAGGGAGCCGGATGTCGCAGCGCAACAGGGCGGCGAAAGTATTTTGATCGCCGTCTAACTGAAAACCCTTTTCGGATCAGGGTTGAAGCCGCGTCAGCGCTTCAACCAGCCGCAGCGCCAGCGCGGCGGCTTCGGCGCGCTTCTCGCGTTGCTCGGCCAGCACCTCTTCCGGAGCTTTCGCGACGAACTGCTCGTTGCCCAGCTTGGCATCGAAGCGGGCGATTTCCTCGTTGGCCTTCTTGAGGTCCTTTTCCAATCGCGCGCGTTCCTTGACGAAGTCGATCACATCGCCCAGCGGCAGTGCGGCCACCGCCTCACCGATCACGAACTGCGCCGAACCCTTGGGCAGCGTATCCGCCGCATCGGCGCTGGTGACTCGGGCCAATTGCAGGATGATCGCCTTGTTGCGCGCCAGCAGCGCCTGTGCGGCGGGACCGGCGTCTTTCAGCAGCAGCGGCGGCTTGGCGGATGGCGGCACGTTCATTTCGGCACGGATGGAGCGCACGCCTTTCACCAACTCGATCACCCAGGCCATGTCGCGGCTGGCCTCCTCGAACTTCGGCAAGGCCGACAGGTCGGGCCAGGCGGCGATGATCAGCGCCGTTTCGCGCGGCGTTTCGCTGGTGCGCGCCCAAAGCTCCTCGGTGATGAATGGCATGAAGGGATGCAGCAGCTTCAGGATATTATCGCGCACCCAGGCGGCGCTGGCGCGTGTTTCGGCCTTCTCGTCCTCAGCGCCCTGCTGGAAGATCGGCTTGGCGATTTCCAGATACCAGTCGCAGAACACGTCATAGACGAAGTGATAGGCGGTGCTCGCGGCCTCGTTGAAACGTAACGCTTCAAGCGCGGCAGTGATCTCACCCGCGGTACGCGCGGTCTCCGCCACGATCCATTGGTTGACCGGCAGCTTCACGCTGGCCGCATTGAAGTCCGGCACGGTGACGCAGCCATTCATCTCGCAGAAGCGCGAGGCGTTCCAGAATTTGGTGCCGAAATTGCGTCCGCCTTCCACTCGCGCCGGACCGATCCGCATGTCGCGGTTCTGCCCCGCCGCCAGTGCCAGGGTGAAGCGCAGCGCATCCGCGCCATAGGCGTCGATCAGGGTCAGCGGATCGACCACATTGCCCTTGGTCTTGGACATTTTGGCGCCTGCCTCATCCAGCACCCGGTTATGGATCACCACCCTGCGGAACGGC
>JAFIHO010000173.1 GCA_017849395.1 Hyphomicrobiales bacterium | reverse complement strand
CTCCGGGAACTGCGCGGCGCGCAGCTTGCCGGGCGGGGTGCCGGCAAGTTCGGGGATCATCTCGCCAAACAGCGCGGCATAATCGGCTTTGATGTAATGGCTGGCGGAGATCAGAAGCGAAACGCCGCAATGGCGCAGAGTCCATTCCAGCTCGTTGCGCTTGTACCAACTGTTCAGCGGTACGAGCAGCGCGCCCGCCGCCGACACGGCCAGCGCCACCACGATCCAGTCCGGCTCGTTGCCCATCAGCAGCGCCACACGGTCGCCGGGCTTCACACCCATCGCCAGCAGGGCCCGCGCCGCCTGGTTCACCCGCTGCTGCAGTTCGCCGTAGCTGATCGCCTCGTCCTGATGGAAGATGGCGGGAGAACTGGGCGCGGCCAGCGCCTTTTCATGCACCACCTGGGCCAAGGTCTTTCCCGAGGGCCGCATCATGTGCGGTCTCCCGACAATTCGTCCTCGATGTCCCAATAGATGCGCAGCCCCGCGATCTCCGAAAGCTCGGGGCGCATGCGTTTCAGCAGCGCGTCGCTTTGCGGTATCTTGCCGGTATCGCGCACCGTGGCCCACAAGGAAGAAACGCTTTCGGCAATGGCGGCGATGGTGTTGAAGGGATAAACCGACAGCGCGAATCCCGCCGCCTTCAGGTCCGTGACGGACGGGACCGGCGGCACAACACCGCCTATCCATACCAGTGGAAGGCCGGGGAGCGCGGCCTGGACCGCGGCGACCTGTGCGGGTTCAAGATCCAGGATCATCAGCGCGTCGATGCCCAGCGCGGCATAGTCCTTGCCGCGCGCGATGGCCTGCTCAAGCGAACCGGTGACGCGCAGAACATCGGTGCGCGCGATGATGAGGAAATCCTTGTCACGCCGCGCCTTCACCGCCACCGACAGCCGCGCTTTCGCCTCATCGACAGGCGCAAGTCCGCCACGGCCGCGGTGATAGGAGGGGCTTTTGGGATAGGGCTGGTCGTCGATATGCAGCGCCGCCGCACCGCTGGATTCGATTTCGCGCACCGTGCGGTGGACATGGGCGGGCGATCCGAACCCCGCGCCCGCGTCCACGATCAGCGGAAGGTCCACCGTGCGGGTTATGGCGGCAGCGTGGCTCACAGTCTCGGTCAGCGTGACCAGCGGCTGGCCCTTAGCAAGGCTGAGGCCCAGCGCATTGCCGCCCAGATACACCGCATCGAATCCGGCGCGCGCGATGAGCTTGGCAGTGAACGGATCACAGGCGCCCGGCGCCGCAACCATTCCGGCCGCCATCAGCTTGCGCAGCGCCGCGCCCGCCGTCACGGCACGTCCACCAGATGGATGTCGAACTCTGTTCTGAATTTGGCCTTGCCGCGTTCATCCACGCCGTCATCCTGCAAGGTCACGGTCAGGTCGTCGGACACCGCGCCGGTGACATAATCGCTGTCCAGGATTTTGGAGGTCGGCATGAAGATCTGGGTCGTCAGCAGGTCCTTGCCCTTATAGGTCGCCTTCAGATGGATATGCGCCGCGCGGGAATTGGTGCGACCCATGGCGCGGAACAATTCACCGATGGGATCGTGATCGTGCTGGGAATAGTCGCTGGGCAGCACCGTATGGACGACAAAGCGGCCATCCGGGCCGCTGGTAACAAGGCCGCTCAGATGCGGACCCTTATGGTCATAGATGCCCTCCCCGTCCGTCTGCCACACATCCAGTTCCACGCCAGGCAACGGCGCGCCGGTCTTCGCATCGCGCACGGTGCCGGTGAAGGTCAGCCTTGTGTCGGTCGGTTTCAGCGGTTCGGTCAACAGGTTGCCGTCGGCGCGCTGGTCATGCGGCTTGTGATAGGGGCCCAGCAGGTTGGGCCGCGTGCCGCCCTTCGCGCCATCGAAGATGTCCACGCTGGTCATGGCGAGCGCGACATCGATCAGGCTGCGCGAAAAACCGGACTGGCCGAGCCGGTTGAAAAAATCTCCCGCCACATGAAGCTCGTCCTGGGTGATCTTGAACTCCCGCACCACCTCGCGCATTTTTTCCACGCTGGCGAGCCAGATGGCTTCCAGCCGTTTTTGTTCCTGCTCCGTCATGGCGTCACCACTATGCGGCCGAACAGGGCGGCGGCTTCGACCAGCCGGTGCGCGTCGGCGATATCCTTCAGTTTCATGATCTTGGCGATACGCGGTGTGATGCGCTTTTCGGCGGCCAGACGCACGACGTCTTCCAGTTGGGCGCGGCTCACGCTGCCCACGCCCAGCAACTGGGCACGCTTGAAAAAGATGCGCGCGGGATTGATCTTGATGTCCTCGCCGAACAACTGGCCAACGAACGCGTAACGCCCGTGCGGAGCCAGACTGTCGAATGCCGCGTTGAACACCCGGCTGCCCACCGTGTCGATTACCACATCCACGCCTTCGCCGCCGGTCAGGGATTTCACGGCAGGGGCAAAGCTGTCGCCCGGATCGACCACGACATGGTCCGCGCCCGCTTCCAGCAGCGCGTCGCGACGATCCGGATTGCGGCTGAGCGCGATGACCGTCGCGCCCGCCAGCTTGGCAAGCTGGACGGCTGGCAGGCCCACACCGCCGGTCGCACCAGTTACCAGAACCCAGTCGCCGATGCCGACCTTCGCCGTGTCGCGCACCGCATTCAGCGCCACACCCGCGCCGGGACCGAGCACGGCGGCGGTCTCGAACGACAGCGTATCGGGGAATGTGACGAACACATCCTCTGGCAGCGCGGTGAATTCTCCATAGCCGCCGCGCGTGGGCTTGCGCTGGCGGCAGGTCGTTTCGCGTCCGGACCGGCAATAGCGGCACTGACCGCAACTGGAGAAGGCCTTGGAGCAGACCCGGTCGCCCGGCTTGAGCCGCGTGACGCTCGCGCCAACTTTTTCCACCACGCCCGCGATCTCTATCCCCTGCACCAGCGGAAAAGTCACGTCGCGGCGATAGGTGCCGTTGCGTTCCACCACATCACGATAGGACACGCCGCAGGCCTTGACGCGCACCAGCACTTCGCCCGCGCCCGGTTCCGGGCTGGCGACCGTCTCAAGCTGAAAGGCCGAAGCCGGACCGGTCTGGTGCAGGACGGCGGCAAGCACGCTGTTTCCTCCGGGCGTTTGCGCCCTGGTGTTCTTAGTCTCTTAGTGCGGGCCGGGGTACGGCCAAACGCTGTTAACCGCCCCCCGTCCAACAATTCGGGCACACGCGTCCGGGTATGGCTACTTCTTGCCGTCGAACGCCACGGTTCCCTTGTGGGGGAAGATACCACGCGGAATGCGGACGTGAATGCCCTGGCGGCCGTCCACCACCTGGGTGACGCCAAAATCCGCCGACACGCTCATTAGGGAGTAGCCGTCATTGGCCGACAGCCCGACCTGCTCGGTCAGCAGCTTCAGCATGTTCATCGACGCCTCGCGCATCGCCAAGTCCAGGTCCTCGTTGAAGCCATGGGCGATCCAGTATTTTGGCGTCTCCAGCAGCGGCGACGGGAACTGGAAATCCTTGCGCAGGACGATCTGGAACAGCACGTTCAGCGACGCCTCAATGGCGGTGCCGGACAGTTCGCCGTCGCCCTGGCTGACATGCGGGTCTCCGATGGAGAACAACCCGCCATCCACCTGCACGGGATAGTACATGGTCGCGCCCGCGCCGATGCGCCAATTGTCGATATTGCCGCCATGCACACCCGGCGGAATGGTGCTGACGCGGCCATTCACATTCGGCGCGACACCGGCGGTGCCAAGGTGCGGCCGCACCGGCACACGCACACCTTCCAGCGCCTTCTGACGGTCGCATTCCGGGCAGCGGGTGATGGTGCCGGGCACCAGATACTTGCCCTTGAAGTCATAGGCATAGTGCGCGGCGGCCGTGTTGGTGTCGGGGTCGAGTTCATAGATCGTCACCCGTTCCTTCTCGCCGAACTCCTTGTAGAGATAGCCCCAGTTGGCCGCGAGGTTGGAGCCGTAGCGGAAGCGCGGCTGCATGTTCAGATAGCGCACTTCCAGCATGTCGCCGGGCTTTGCGCCTTCGATATAGATGGGGCCAGTCATGATATGGACGCCGGGATTGCGGTCCGATTCCGGGACTTCGCGGAAGATGCGCGCGACTTTCTCGTCCATCAGGAGATCCGGATCGTCGCCTGCGTGATGGGTGACGGCTTCGGCCTGGATCAGGTCGCCACTCTTAACCCGCAGCGCCGGTCCACGGGCCGGATCGAAATACCCCCAATGGATGGTCTGCGGGGTGGCCTCCAGATAGTGCAGCGCCTTGGGAATCACGGTCTCGCGGACTCCGTGCGTGCATAACAACGACATGCCTTTAACCCCTTCTCACTCGATGTGACCTGACATTTTCAAACGATAGGCAGGGCGGATCAGAAGGTCATCAAAAGAGCGCGAAGGACTTGTCGCGATGCGCCCGAATATTTGTATCGCCCTGGGTGCTTGGGCGCGCGCAGGCAAATATGCCCTGATAAACAGCCTATAATACGAGCATGTTGCGAAATCTAAGGGCAATCGCATCCGCCGGGAGCTT
>JAFIHO010000172.1 GCA_017849395.1 Hyphomicrobiales bacterium | reverse complement strand
GCCATGCCGAGCACGCACATGCTCATGCCGTATTTGGCCATGGTGTAGGCGGTGTGCGCCCTGAACCATTTCGCCCGCATGTCCAGCGGCGGCGACAGCATCAGCACATGCGGGTTTTCCGCCTTGCGCAGATGCGGCACGCAAAGTTTCGATACGAGAAACGTGCCGCGCGCATTGATCTGGTGCATCAGGTCGTAGCGCTTCATCTCGGTCATCTCAGTGGCGGTTAGCGAGATGGCGCTGGCGTTGTTGATGCAGATGTCGATGCCGCCAAAGGCCCGCACCGTCGCATCCACCGCCGTCTGCACTTGGTCCTCGAAGCGGATGTCGCATTGGACCGGCAGGGCGCGTCCGCCCGCCTTTTCGATCTCCTCGGCGGCGCTGTAGATCGTTCCGGGCAGCTTCGGGTTCGGTTCGGCGGTCTTGGCGGCGATGGCGATATTTGCGCCATCGCGCGCGGCCCGCAGCGCGATGGCCAGCCCGATGCCGCGGCTGCCGCCGGTTATGAAAAGTGTCTTGCCGGACAATGACATGGCGAACTCCCTTTGCGGCGCGCATTGGGGTCTCCTGCCCTGCCGCCGTCAAGCTGGCGGATCGGGGAAGACAGGGCTAGAACCGCGTAATGGAACTTATGGACAGGGTTGCCGCAGACCAGCACGCCATCGCGGATGCCGCGCGCATCCTGCAAGAGGGCGGGCTGGTCGCATTTCCCACCGAGACGGTTTACGGCCTGGGTGCGGATGCGACCAACGGCATGGCGGTGGCGCGCATCTTCGCCGCCAAGGGGCGTCCGCAATTCAATCCGCTGATCGTGCATCTGGCCAGCGCCGAAGAAGCACATCACCATGCCATATTCCCGCCTGCCGCCGTCGCACTGGCCAAAGCGTTCTGGCCCGGCGCACTGACGCTGGTGCTGCCGCGCCGCGAGGTTAGCGACATCGCCCTGCTGGTGAGCGCGGGGCTCGACACGCTGGCGCTGCGCGTGCCCGCCCATCCCATGGCGATGGCGTTACTGCGCGCCACGGGCCGCCCCGTCGCGGCGCCCAGCGCCAATGTATCGGGCCGGGTCAGCGCCACCACCGCCGCCCATGTGGCGGAGGGGCTAGGCGGCAAGGTGGATTGCATCCTGGATGGCGGCCCGACGCCGCTGGGCATCGAATCCACCGTGATCGGGTTCGATAGTGGCAGGCCAGTGCTGTTGCGGCCCGGCGCGATTACGCGCGAGGAAATTGAAGCCGTGGCGGGTCCATTGGGCGCGCCCACTGATGCGATACAGTCGCCCGGCCAGCTTGCCAGCCATTATGCGCCGCGCGCGCGGCTTCGGTTGAATGCCCTCACGCATGAAAAGAATGAAGTGCTTTTAGGATTCGGCAACGTGTCCGCCGCGACGCTGAATCTCAGTCCGCACGGCGACATGAAGGAAGCCGCGGCCAACCTGTTCGCCATGCTGCGCGAACTGGATGCGAAAGCGTCGCGCATCGCGGTGTCGCCCATTCCCACGGCGGGGCTGGGCGAAGCGATCAACGACCGGCTGGCGCGGGCGGCGCACCGCGATGACTGATGCGATTGCACGGCTGAAGGAAGTCGTCGGGACTAAAGGTTTCAGCGAAGACCCGGTGGAGATCGCGCCATACCTGGAGGAATGGCGCAGCAAGTACAAGGGCAATTCGCCCCTGCTGCTGAAGCCCGCCACCACGTCGGAGGTCAGCGCCATCCTGGCGATCTGCAACGAGACGCGCATGCCCATCGTCACACAGGGCGGCAATACCGGGCTGGTCGGCGGGCAGATACCGCTGCATGGCGAAGTGCTGCTGTCCACAAAGCGGCTGAACCGGATTCGCGCGCTGGACGAAAGCGGAATGACTCTCACGGCCGAAGCGGGTGTGACACTGGCCGTGGTGCAGCGCGCGGCCGAGGACAAGCGTCTGATGTTTCCGCTCAGCCTTGCTTCGGAGGGTTCCTGCACAATCGGCGGCAACATCGCGACCAATGCGGGCGGCACCCATGTGCTGCGATACGGCATGACACGCGCGCTGGTGCTGGGTATCGAGGCGGTTCTGGCGGATGGACGGGTGCTGAACCTGTTGCGCGTCCTGCACAAGGATAACAGCGGTTACGACCTGAAACAGATGTTCATCGGGTCGGAAGGCACGCCGGGAATCCTCACCGCCGCGACCTTGCGGCTGTTCGCCAAACCCGACCTGGCCGTAACCGCTTTTGCCGCCGTGCCCTCGCCCGCCGCCGCCATATCGCTGCTGGGCGCTATGCAGAGCCGTACCGGCGGTATGCTGTCGGCGTTCGAACTCATGCCGCGCATCGCACTGGAATTCGTGAGCCGGCATATTCCCGGCGTGCGCGATCCGCTGGCCGCGCCTTCGCCCTGGTATGTGCTGATGGAAGCCACGGGAGGAAAGGATTCCCGCCTAGCCGAAACATTCGAGGCGGGGCTGGCCGAAGCATTCGGGAAAGGTCTGGCAACCGACGCGACGATCGCGGCCAACGCCGCCCAGGCGGCGCATTTGTGGAAACTGCGCGAAAGCATTTCCGAAGCCCAGAAACATGAAGGCGCGTCGATCAAGCATGACATATCGGTGCCGGTCGCGGCGATCCCGCAATTCCTCGCGGAAGCCGTGCCCGCCGTGCAGGCCATCGTTCCCGGCGCGCGGGCGGTCAGCTTCGGCCATCTGGGCGACGGCAATTTGCATTTCAACTTCAACTCACCCCGGCCCGGCGACGATCCCGCTTTTCTGGCGCAATGGGATACGGTGCAGCAGACCGTCTATGACATGGTGAACCGCTACCATGGCTCGATCAGCGCGGAGCATGGCGTAGGCGCGATGAAGGTCGGGCTCTTGCCGCGCTACAAGACGACCGAAGAACTTGACGCCATGCGCGCGCTGAAAGCCGCATTCGATCCGCTGGGAATACTGAATCCCGGAAAGCTGGTGCCGAAAGTCCTGAAGCTGTAAGCCCTCAGGCCGCCTTGGGCAGTTCGGGCGCGGGTGTCGGAAGCGCGGGATGCGGGACGCGCTGGGGCACCTGGTTCGACAGGGCGCTGATCGTGGCCGTGGCGAAGGTCGCGGCATAAGGCAGGCTCTGCACCCCCAGCATTACCATCCAGAGCGTAACCGACGGATCCTGGAAACCCCGGTC
>JAFIHO010000171.1 GCA_017849395.1 Hyphomicrobiales bacterium | reverse complement strand
CTGAAGGGCACCAGAAGTTTGCGCGCAATATCCAGCGCGCCGGCTGGTTCGTCACCCACCCGCGCCGCGACGGCGCGCAGGATGCGCACGAAATTTTCCATCCGCTCGGCATAGCGGCCCAGCCAGAACAGATTGTCCATGGCGCGTGACGGCGCGGATTCGCCATGCCGCTTGATCTCCAGCGCCTTGCCGCCATTGGACAACAGGCTGAAATTATCCACCGGCGCGGTAGACAGCACCCACGCGTCCTTGCTCGACGCGCCCGACTGCATCGACAGGGCGCGGGCGGAATCATCGGCCGCGACGCGCGTCAACCCGCCCGGCATCACGGTCCATCCATTGGGCGTCCAGGCCGCGAACACGCGCAAGCTGACGGGCCGCGTCCCGAATTTGCCATTCTCGAACACAGGCGCCAGGCCCAGCGGTGTGACTTCCTGCACCACCATGGTCTCGCCGCGGGCTTCGATCCGCGCCCGCGCCCGCGCGCGTTCCGCCTCGCTCATCTCCGCGCCAAGACGCGCGGTGGAATTGCGCGAAAACATGGGCCGTGCATCGAACGCGTCGCGTATGATCGAACTGCCCAGCCGCGCCAACGCTTCCTTGCGGCCCCATTCGGTGCCGCACCAGATGGTGGCTATATCGGGAATCTTCAGGTCTTCGCCCAGCAGTGCCCGCGCCACGGCAGGCAGATACGCATCCATCGCCGGCGCTTCCACCACGCCGCCGCCCAGCGCATTGGCCACCACCACGCCGCCCGTGCGCACGGCTTCGACCAGATTGGGCACGCCCAGCGCAGAATCGCCGCGGAACTCCAGCGGATCGCAGAAATCGGAATCGACGCGACGGAAGATGGACGACACGCGCTCCAGCCCGGTGAGTGTCTTCAGGAACACTTCGCCATTGCGCGCGGTCAGGTCGTCGCCCTGCACCAGGGTAAGGCCCAGATAATGGGCCAGATAGACATGCTCGAAGTACGACTCGTTATAGGGCCCCGGCGTCAGCAGCACGGCCCGGTCCCGGCGCGAATGGCCCAACCCCAGAATGCTTTCGCGATAGGCGTTGAAGAAAGACGCCAGCCGCGCCACCCGCATGTCGCCAAAAGCTTCAGGGAAGGTCTGCGCCACCACCAGCCGGTTCTCCAGCGCATAGCCCAGTCCGCCCGGCGCATCGGCACGGCTCGCCATCACGCGCCATGTCCCGTCCGGCGCGCGCGCCAGGTCGGCGGAATACAGATGCACATGCACGCCATGGGCGGGCACCGTGTCGCAAAGCGGGCGCAGGAATTGCGGATGGCCCAGCAGCAGGTGCGGCGGAATCACGCCCTCCCGGATCAATCGCTGCGGGCCATAGGCATCGCGCAACACAAGATCGGCCAGCATGGCGCGCTGGATGACCGCCGCCTCGATTTCCTTCCAGTCTGACGCGGGCAGGATGAAGGGCACGATGTCGAGCTGCCAGGGCCGCGCCTGGCCCGCCTGCTCGTCATAGACGTTATAAGTGACGCCGTTATCGCGAACCGTGGAGCGCGCGCTCACGCGGCGGCGCTCATATTCTTCCGGCGGAAGCTGGGTCAGGGTCCGCGCGAAGGGCCGCCAATGGGCGCGCAACTGGCCGCTTTCGTCGCGCAGTTCGTCAAAGCGCGAAGGCGATGGAATGGTCTTGGGCTCGGCGACGTCGGACACGATAACTCAGATTCCCGCTATGCGCCGCGGCGCAAGTCCAAGGTATAGGGGAAATCGGGATTGGGTTCATCCCGCGGTGCCTCGAAAATGCCGCCCGTGAATCCGAGGGGCTCGAAACGGGCCAGCCGCCGTCCCTCGGCTTCATAGGCGTTAACGGGAAAAATCTCGAAATTGCGCCCTCCGGGATGGGCGACATGATAGGTGCAGCCGCCCAGGCTGCGATTGCGCCAGGCGTCCCACACCTCGATCGTCAGCGGCGCCTGGGCAGGTATGGTAGGATGCAGCCCATGCGCGGGCTGCCAGGCCTTGAAGCGAACGCCGCCAACACCCGCGCCCTGGCTTACGGCGCGCATCGGCACCGCGCGGCCATTGGCCAGCACCTTGTGGCGGCCGCCGGTCAGCCCCGTCGCCTTCACCTGCAATCGTTCGACCGAGGAATCGACATAGCGCACGGTGCCACCAACCGCGCCCTCTTCGCCCATCACATGCCAAGGCTCCAGCGCGGTGCGCAGTTCCAGCCCGACATCGTCATACTGAACCGCGCCGATATGCGGAAAGCGGAATTCCCAATGCGGCTTGAACCAGGCCTCGTCGAATTCGAAGCCGTGATCCTTCATGTCATCGATCACATCCTTGAAATCGCTCCACACGAAATGCGGCAGCATGAAGCGGTCATGCAGCGCCGTACCCCAGCGCACCAGGTCATAGTCATAGGGCGCGCGCCAGAATCGCGCGATCAGCGCCCGCAGCAGCAATTGCTGCGCCAGGCTCATCTCGGCATGGGGCGGCATCTCGAAATTGCGGAACTCCACCAGCCCCAGCCGCCCGGTCGGGCCGTCGGGGGAGTACAGCTTGTCGATGCAGATCTCGGTGCGATGGGTATTGCCCGTCGAATCCGCCAGAAGATTGCGGAAGATGCGGTCTACCAGCCAGGGCGGGATGTTGGCCGCGCCCTTGGTCGGTACCTCGCTGAACGCGATCTCCATCTCATACAGCGCGTCGTGCCGCGCCTCGTCGATGCGCGGTGCCTGGCTGGTCGGACCGATGAACAGCCCGGAGAACAGATAGGACAGGGACGGATGGTTCTGCCAGTAAGCGATCAGGCTTTTCAGCAGATCGGGCCGCCGCAGGAACGGACTGTCGGGCGGTGACGCCGCACCTACCACGATATGATTGCCGCCGCCCGTGCCGGTATGCCGCCCGTCCAGCAGGAATTTCTCGGTCGAAAGCCGCGCGGCATGTGCCTCGTCATACAGCGCGCGAGTGATATCGACCTGTTCTCGCCAGTTCTTCGCCGGATGGATATTTACCTCGATCACGCCGGGATCGGGCGTCACCTTGATCACATTGATGCGCGGATCATAGGGCGGCGGATAGCCTTCGATATGGATGGCGCAGCCGATCTCTTCCGCCGCATCTTCCACCACCGCCAGCAGCGCAAGATATTCGCCGGCATTGCTGGTCGGCGGCATGAACACATTCAGCCGTCCGTCACGCGGCTCCACCGTCAGCGCCGTGCGCACCGCCAGTTCCGGCGGCGGCAGTGCCGGATCGTTGGCGGGCGTGCGGCTCAACTCGGGTGGCCGCGCGGGGCCGTTGCGGTAGCCCTGGCCTGATGCGTCGCGCGGTTCCCCCGGCGGCGGATGCCGCCAATCATTCAATTCCGGCAGCGGCGCGAAGGGATCGGGCGGCGGCACGAAATTGCGCGCCGCGGGCGGTACAAAGGGCAGGGAATTGAGCGGCAGCCGGAAACCCATCGAGGAATCGCCCGGCAGCAGAAACAGCGATCCGGAACGCGTCACCCAATGTTCGCTGTGCCAGGTACGCCCCAAATCGCCATAGCGCGCTTCGACAGGCAGGGCATAGCCAACGATCTGCGTCAGCCCGCGCTCGAACACGCGCGCCAACCGCGCACGGGTTTCGGGATCTTCCAGTTTGGAATCGCGCGGGGTGACATTCACCGCCAGCGCGCGTTCCTCGCGCACATGATGCCAGAAATCCTCGAAGGCCGGCATCAAATAGGTCGAGTCCAACCCGAGCCGCCGCGCGACGGATTCGGTCAACGCCATCGCGTCCTCGACCGTGGGCTGGTGATCCAGATGCTCCGCCGCTATGCGGTCCGCATTCTTCCAAAGCGGCACGCCATCGGCGCGCCAGTAAAGCGCAAAGGCCCAGCGCGGGAGCGACTCGCCCGGATACCATTTGCCCTGGCCATAATGCAGCAGCCCGCCCGGCGCGAAACGGTCGCGCAACCGGCGGATCAGCTTGTCGGCCAAGGCGCGCTTGTTCGGCCCCACGGCGGCGGTATGCCATTCCGCTCCGGAACGGTCGTCGATGGAAACGAAAGTCGGCTCGCCGCCCATGGTGAGGCGCACATCATGGCTGGCGAGGATTTTATCGACCTCGTCGCCCAGCTTCTCGATCGCGTCCCATTCTTCCGGCGTATAGGGCTTGGTGACGCGCGGGGTTTCCTTGACCCTCTCCACCGTCATGTCGAAATCGAACAGCACTTCGGCGGGTTCGACCGCGCCTGAAATCGGCGCGGCCTGGGTCGGATTGGCGGTGCAGGCCAGCGGAATATGGCCTTCGCCCGCGAACAGGCCGGATGTGGGATCAAGCCCCACCCAGCCCGCGCCGGGCAGATAGACCTCGCACCAGGCATGCAGATCGGTGAAATCGACATCGGTGCCGGAAGGCCCATCGAGCGATTTCACGTCCGGCTTCAACTGGATCAAGTAACCGGAAGCGAATCGCGCCGCCAGACCCAGATGGCGCAGCAACTGCACCAGCAGCCAGGCGCTGTCGCGGCACGACCCTGAGCATTTGGTCAGAGTCTCGTCGGGCGTTTGGATGCCCGGCTCCATGCGGATCAGATAGGCGATGTCGCGCGTCAGCCTTGAATTCAGGTCGAACAGGAACGCCGTTGTCTGGTTTGTCTCGCGCGGAATCTTCGCCAGATAGGCATCGAATTTCGGCCCTCCTGGCAGGGTGGCAAGATAAGGCTCCAGCTCGCTCTTCAGTTCGTCGGAATAGGCGAAGGGAAATTGTTCGGCGTAAGGCTCCAGGAAGAAGTCGAACGGATTGACCACTTCCATCTCCACCGTCAGATCGACAGTGACGGTGAAGTGATCGGTCTTCTCCGGTATCACCACCCGCGCCAGCCAGTTGGACTGCGGGTCCTGCTGCCAGTTGATGAAATGATCTTTGGGTTCCAGACCCAACGAATAGGCTACGATCTTCGCCAGGCTATGCGGGGCGGGACGCAGGCGGATGGTCTGTGGCCCGAGCATGATGGGGCGGTCATAGCGGTAGCGGGTGACGTGCCGGATGGCTGCCTGAATGCTCATGATCTTACTATGACGCAGGTGCAAAAAAGCGCGAGTCGCCGCCGCGCCGCAGGGGGAACCGCGCCGGAAAACTCGCGTTAATCCTTGGCCTTACCCGGAAGATCGCGATGAAATTGTTCAGCTGCCAGGGCTGCGGCCAGCTTCTGTATTTCGAGAATATACGCTGCGAACAATGCGGCCGCAGCTTGGGCTATCTGCCTGACCTGACTGAGATTTCTGCACTGGACCCGCTGCAGGACGGTGGCATGCGCGTGCTGGCTGCGCCCGGAAAAGCCTATAAATTCTGCCTCAATGCCCAGCACGGGGTGTGTAATTGGATGGTCCCAGCCGACGATCCGGTCGGCTTTTGCGCCGCCTGCCGCCACAACCGGACCATCCCCGATCTTTCCGTACCCGGCAACGACGCGCTGTGGGGCCGGATAGAAGCCGCCAAGCACCGGCTATTCTATTCCCTGCTCCGTTTAGGCCTGCGGCTGGACAGCCGGACCGACGATCCCGAACACGGGCTGGCCTTCGACTTTCTCGCTGATCCGCCCGAGAGCCATGCCTCAGGCGTGATGACCGGCCATGATAATGGTCTCATCACTCTGGCGCTCAAGGAAGCCGATGATGCGGTGCGTGAACGTGTGCGCACCGAAATGGGTGAGCCCTACCGCACCCTGCTGGGTCATTTCCGGCATGAAAGCGGACATTATTTCTGGGATCGGATGGTCGAAGCCACGCCGGGCTGGATCGACGCGTTCCGCGAATTGTTCGGCGACGAACGCGCCGATTACGGCGCGGCGCTGCAGATGCATTACCGGAACGGCCCGCCACCCGGCTGGCAGCACACCCATGTCAGCGCCTATGCCGCGTCCCATCCCTGGGAGGATTTCGCGGAGACCTGGGCGCATTATCTGCACATCGTGGATACGCTGGAAACGGCGGGCGCCTTCGGCATCAAGGTGAGGCCCCGCGCCGCCAAGGGGGCGATAGCCGCTGCCATAGACTTCGATCCTTATCGCGCGCGCGCGATGAGCGAGTTGATCGACGCCTGGCTGCCGATAGAGTTCGCCACCAACAGCCTCAACCGCAGCATGGGCCAGATCGACCTCTATCCCTTCTTACTGTCGCCCAAGGCGATCGAGAAGCTGGGCTTCGTCCACGCCCTGACGCACAGGAAGCACGCGCCGGAAAAATCCGCGCCCGAACGGGCCCTCTCCGTTGCGCCGGAAGTAACCGCCTAAGCCGCTTCCTTGCGGATGCGCATCCGTGACGCCGGCAGATGCACGGTCACTCTCGTACCCTTGCCCACTTCACTTTCGAGATTGACCTTCCCGCCATGGGCTTCTGCAAGCCCCTTGACGATGGCAAGGCCAAGGCCGGTACCCTTGTCGGCGATGACGACGTCATGTTTGCCCTGGCCGAAACTGTCGAACACTGTGCGCTGATCTTCCGCGGCGATGCCGATGCCGGTATCGGATACGCCGAAGCTGATTCCGTCGACATCGAGATGCGCGAACGCGGTCACGGCGCCACCCTGCGGCGTGAATTTAACCGCATTCGACAAGAGATTCAGCAGCATCTGCTTGACGGCGCGTTCGTCCCCGTAAATCAGCGGCAGGCCGGGCCGGATATCGACCGCCAGCGCCGCGCCATTGTCCTTCGCCTTCCATGTCACAAGCTGCATCGCATCCTCGATGACGCGCGCCAGGTCGAGTTCGCTTTCTTCCAGCCGCCAGCGACCCGCTTCGATCTTGGCGAGATCCAGAATGTCGTTGATGAGATTCAGCAGGTGATGGCCGGATGAGTGGATCAGCCCGGCATATTCGTAATTGCGTTCCGGCGTGTTGGCGAACATGCGGCTGGAGATCAGTTCGGAGAAACCAATGATCGCATTCAGCGGCGTGCGCAGTTCATGGCTCATATT
>JAFIHO010000170.1 GCA_017849395.1 Hyphomicrobiales bacterium | reverse complement strand
CGCGGATCAGTGCCAGCTTGTTCTCCGGCGTCGCCTGGGCCAGGAAATCATCCACCCCCGCTTCCGCCGCGATGGCGGCGGCAGTCAGCGGATTGTCGCCCGTGATCATCACGGTGCGGATGCCCATGCGGCGCAGCGCGGCGAACCGCTCGCGGATGCCGCCCTTCACAATGTCCTTCAGATGGATGACGCCCAAGAGTCGTCCATCCTTCGCCACGGCCAGCGGCGTGCCGCCGGAACGTCCGATACGGTCCGCGATCACGGTCAAGGCCGCGGCGGCGGGCGAGGGTGCCGCCTCGCGGCTCACCCAGGCCAGCACGGCATCCACCGCGCCCTTGCGGATCGCGCCATCCTTGCCGTCCAGGCCGGACAGCCGCGTCTGCGCCGTGAAAGGCACGAAGCGGCCCGCACCCTGCATCTCGCCCACGCCATAAGGCTCGCGCGCCAGCGCAACGATGGAACGGCCTTCCGGCGTTTCGTCCGATAGCGAAGCCAGCAGCGCTGCTTCCGCCAGCTCGCGCTCCGTCACGCCGTCCAGCGGCAGAAAGGCCGACGCCTGGCGGTTGCCCAATGTGATGGTGCCGGTCTTGTCCAGCAGCAAAGTATCGACATCGCCCGCCGCCTCCACCGCGCGGCCTGACATGGCCAGCACATTGAACCGCACCAGCCGGTCCATGCCCGCGATACCGATGGCCGACAACAGCGCGCCAATCGTGGTGGGGATCAGGGTGACGAACAGCGCCACCAGAACCAGAACGCTCAGGCTGCCGCCCGCATAGGCGGCGAAGGCCGGAATGGTCGTCACCGCGAACACAAAGATGATGGTGAGCCCCGCCAAAAGGATATTCAGCGCGATCTCGTTCGGCGTCTTCTGCCGCTCCGCTCCTTCCACCAGCGCGATCATGCGATCCAGGAAGGTGCCGCCCGGCGCGGCGGTGATGCGCACCACGATATAGTCCGACAGCACGCGGGTGCCGCCCGTCACGGCGGACCGGTCGCCGCCCGCCTCGCGGATCACCGGCGCGCTTTCGCCGGTGATGGCGCTTTCATCCACCGATGCGACGCCCTCGATCACTTCGCCGTCCGACGGAACGATATCGCCCGGCTCCACCAGCACCAGCTCGCCCCGCGTCAGAAGCTGCGCCGCCTTGCCCGACCAGAGTTTCGATTCCTGGTGCGCCAGCACCTTGGCAACGGTATCGCTGCGCGTGCGGCGCAGAGTTTCAGCCTGCGCCTTGCCGCGCCCTTCCGCTACCGCCTCCGCGAAATTGGCGAACAGCAGCGTGAACCAGAGCCACAGATTGATCTGGAACGCGAAAGCCAGTCCCTCGCGGCCCAGCACGATGTCGCGCAGATACAGCACAGTGGTCAGTGTGGCGACGATCTCCACCGTGAACATGACCGGATTGCGCGCCATGGCGCGGGGATCGAGCTTGACGAAGGCCTGGCCAATTGCAGGCAGCAGGATGGCGGGATCGAACAGGTTGGTTTGCTTGCTCATGGTCATTCTCAGAAAAATCCGCCCGTCCGCATCGCCAGATGCTCGACGATGGGACCAAGCGAAAGGGCCGGGAAGAACGTAAGGCCACCGACGATCAGGATGACGCCCGCCAGCAGGCCGACGAACAATCCGCCGTGGGTGGGGAAGGTGCCCGCCGAAGCCGGCACGATCTTCTTGGCCGCCAGCGAGCCCGCCACCGCCATCATGGGCACGATGAACAGGAAGCGCCCGATCAGCATCGCGAAGCCAAGCGTCGTGTTGTAGAACACGGTATTGGCCGTCAGCCCCGCAAAGGCGCTGCCATTGTTGCCGGTCGCCGAGGTGAAGGCGTACAGGATCTCGCTGAAGCCATGCGGCCCGCTGTTGAGCGGCCCGGCCAGCCCGGCCTTGGTCACCGCCGCCAGCGCGCTGAAGCCTAGGATCGACAGCGGCAGGATCAGGATGGCCAGCATCGCCATCTTCACTTCGCGCGCCTCGATCTTCTTGCCCAGATATTCCGGCGTGCGCCCGACCATCAGTCCCGCCACGAACATGGCGATCACCGCGAACAGCAGCATCCCGTAAAGACCGGAACCGACGCCGCCGAACACGATCTCGCCCAGTTCGATATTGAGCATGGTGATCAGCCCGCCCAGCGGCGTCAGGCTGTCATGCATCGCATTGACCGCGCCGCACGACGCATCGGTGGTGATGGTGGCGAACAGGGCCGAAGCGGCGACGCCGAAACGCACCTCCTTGCCTTCCATGTTGCCCGCCTGCGCCACATGCGCCGCCGCGACGGCCGCATTGCCCTGGCCCTCGGCCGCATAGGTGATGGCCACGCCGCCCAGCATCAGCAGCGCCATGACGGCGAAGATCGCCCAGCCCTGGCGGTTGTCCTTCACCATCGTGCCGAACGTCCATGTCAACGAAGCCGCGATAACCAGCAGCGACCACATTTCCAGGAAATTGGTCAGGGCGGTCGGATTCTCGAACGGATGCGCCGAGTTGGCGTTGAAGAAGCCGCCGCCATTGGTGCCCAGCATCTTGATCGCTTCCTGCGACGCGACGGGCCCCTGCGCGATCAACTGCTTCGCGCCTTCCAATGTCACCGCGCTGGTATAGCTGCCCAGATTCTGAGGCACGCCCTGCCACACCAGAACCAGAGCGACCAGCAGCGACAGCGGCAGCAGGATATAGAGCACGCACCGCGTCAGGTCGGCCCAGAAATTGCCCAATGTCTGCGCCGAACGCCGCGCAAAACCACGGATCAGCGCCAGCGCCAGCGCGATGCCGGTGGCCGCCGACAGGAAGTTATGCACCGTCAGTCCCAGCATCTGCACCAGATAGGACATGGTGGTTTCGCCGACATAGGACTGCCAATTGGTGTTGGTGATGAAGCTGACCGATGTGCCGAACGCCAGGTCCGGCCCCACCGCGCCCAGCCCCTGCGGATTGAACGGCAGCACCGCCTGAAACCGCTGCAACGCATAAAGCGACAGGAAACCGGCCAGGCTGAATGCCAGCATGGCGATGGTGTAACCCGTCCAGTGCTGCTCCTCATCCGGCCGCACGCCGCCCAGCCAATAGATCAGCCGCTCCACCGGCGACAGCAGCGGCGACAGGAATGTGCGCTCGCCCGCGAACACACGCGCCATGTAGCCGCCCAGCGGTTTCACGCAGACAAGGATCGCAAGACAGAACAATGCGATCTGAATCCAGCCATTCACGGTCATGTCAGAACCGCTCCGGACGGATCAGCGCGTAAACGAGATAGGCCAGCACGCCAATCGTGACGATACCGGCAAGGACAAGGTCCGTTTCCATGTGCGCCTCACAGATGTTGGCAAAGCAGGGTGTAGCCGATGGCGAGCGCGAAAAACCCAACCCCGGCCAGAAGGAACAGAATGTCGAACATTACGGCCTCCGAACGCGGCACGAACATCGGCAGCGGAGCATAGAAATTCGATGGGCCGCGGCGGCTCCGGCCATATAAATTCCATATAAATTGCCGCGCCATTGCACTTGCCAGTCCGCGCGGCCTGCCCGCATGATCGCGGCGAATTTTTCGGACCTACGACCATGCGCTACGGCCTAATCGCGATCCTTGCCTGTTCTTTGCTGCTGCCGCCGGCCTTCGCCCAGGCGCCTGCGCCCAAGCCCAGCTTCGACTGTGCCAAGGCGAAAAGCCGCGTGTCGAAACTCATCTGCAACAGCAACGAACTTGCGGCTTTGGATGTGCAGGAAGCGGCTTTGATACGCCGCGCCCGCACCGCCGCCGCGACGCCAGATGCGGTGAATGCAGAGGAGGATGACTGGCGGCGCGACCGCGACGCCTGCCCGGACGTCGCCTGTATCGCCGAAGCCTATCATGGCCGCATCGCAGATCTGCATCGCTGGGTGAACTGAGATCATGACCGATATCGACCGCCGCGCCGCGCTGGCGCTTGCCGCCGCCGCCACGCTTCCCGCCGCCGCGCAGGCCGCCGAGGCCGCGCCGCCTGCCGTGTGGGATTTGCATGAATTGTTCGCCACGCCGGAAGCCTGGAACAGCGAACGCGAAGCGGTGATCGCCGCGCTGCCGGGCCTTGCGGCTTACAAGGGCCACCTTGGCGAAAGCGCCGCGACCTTGCGCGCCGCGCTGCAAGCCAATTCCGACCTGAACCGGCGGCTTGGGCGGCTCTATACATATGCAAGCAGCCGCGCGAACGAAAATCTTCAGGACGCACCCAACCAGGAACGCCGCCAGCTCGCCGTGGCGCTGGCCGCGCAGGTGAGCGAGGCGGGCGCCTGGATCAGCCCCGAACTTCTCACCCTGGGCGAAAGCAAAATCCGCGCCTTCCTCGCTGGCGATGCGGGCCTCGCGAAATTCCGCTTCCAGTTGCTGGATGTGGTGCGCAACCAGCCGCACACGCTGGACGCAGCAGGCGAGGGGCTTCTGGCCTCCGCCATGCAGCCCTTGTCGGGACCGCAGGAAATCCGCAGCCAGTTGGTGCTGTCCGACATGCCCTGGCCCGAGATCGAACTGGCGCAAGGCAAGGTGCGCATCGACAGCCAGGGCTATGCCCGGGTCCGCGCCGTGCCCGATCGCGCCGAACGCAAGCGCGTGTTCGACGCGTTCTTCGGCACCTTCAAATCCTATGAGAGCAGTCTGGGCGCGGCGCTGTCGGCCCAGGTACAGGCCAATCTCTTCAATGCAAAGGCGCGGCGCTATCCCAACGCGCTGGCCGCCGCGCTTGCCCCCACCAACATTCCCGAAGGCGTCTATCGCACCCTGGTCGCGGAAACCCGCGCGGGTCTCCCCGTTCTGCACCGCTATTTCGGTTTGCGCGCGCGGCTGATGAAGCTGCGCGATCTCGCCTATTACGATCTCTATCCGGAAATCACGCGGCTGGACCGCAAGTTCGACCTCGCCGCCATGCGCGCGACCACGCTCGAAGCGGTAAAGCCGCTCGGCCCGGACTATGGCGCGCTGCTGGCCAAATCCACTTTATCGCCCTGGATGCACGCCTTCCCGCAAAAGGGCAAGGCGGCGGGCGCCTACATGGACCCCGGCGCCTATGACGTGCATCCCTATCTGCTGCTGAACCTGTCGGATGATTTCGACAGTCTCTCAACCTTCGCGCATGAATGGGGCCATGCGATGCACAGCCTGCTCACCGCCAGCGCGCAGCCCTTCGAAACCTCGAACTACGCCACCTTCATCGCCGAAATCGCCTCCATCCTGAACGAGCTGCTGCTGGTGGAGACGCTCTATCGCGCCGCGCGCAGCAGGGAAGAAAAGCTCTTCTATCTCGACCGCGTCTGCGAATTGCTGCGCACCACCTTCTACCGCCAGGCCATGTTTGGGGAGTTCGAACTGGCGATTCATGAGACTGCCGAAAAGGGCGATGCGCTGTCCGGCGCGAAGATGACGAACATCTATACCGGCATCCTCGCCGCCTATCACGGCAGCGCGGTAAAGGTCGATCCGCTCTACGGCCTGGAATGGGCCTATCCGCAGCACTTCTATTACAATTTCTATGTCTACCAGTACGCCACATGCGTCGCGGCGGCGACGTACTTCAGCAACCGCATCCTGACCGGCAAAACAGCGGATCGCGACGCCTATTTGGGCGTGCTGAAGGCTGGCGGCTCTGACTATCCGGTGGAGATCCTCAAGCGCGCAGGCCTGGACATGACCACGCCCGCGCCCTATCGCGCCGTGGTAGCGAAATTCACCCGCACCCTGGACGCGATGGAGAAGCTGCTCGGTTGAACTCCAGGATCAGTATGTAATAGGCAACAATCAGAACAACCTTGTCATGGCCCGGCTTGACCGGGCCATCCAGGGCAACACAAAGATTCTCGCAATTCGCGTCCGCCGCCTTGGATGGCCCACATAAAGTGGGCCATGACATTCGGGACTATCGGCTGGCGATCAGACAGCCGCTAGACAAAATCGATCTCGAAACTCCATCCCGCATTCGGGCTGCCGGTCCGCTCGAAGCCGGGCGGTCCCACGCCCGCATCGCAACTGATCAGCTTGCCATTGTGCATCGCCAGCCCATGCGGATCGGCGGTGCCGTCCAGAAACTCCGCCGTCTCCAGCAGCGCGCCCGTCCGCGCGTCATACTTCATCAGACCCGACGTCGTGGTGTGGTGCAGCTTGCCATTCTGCATCACATAGCGGTTCACGTCCGAACTGCCGGTCACCATCCAGATCGCGCCGCCCGGATGACTGTCGTCCCAGGCGCAGCCATGCCATCGGTCTGTGGTGATCGGGATCATGAATTCCGGCGCCCATGTCTTCGGATCGACGCGCAGGATGCCTTTGATGCGGTTCGCCACGATCCACAGCTTGCCCGCATGGAACATCAGCCCGTGACAGCCGCCGCCATTCTCCGGCGGTCCCAGCGGGATCTGCCGGTGCGACACGACCTTGCCATCCATGTCCACTTCATAGACGCCTTCCTCGCCGCCATTGGCGCCCATCCACACATGGCCGTTGCCATAGGCAAGGCCCGATGTGTTGCTCGATGGCGTCATCACCGTCTTCAGCAGCTTGCCGTTCCAGTCCAGCAGCCACGCCGCTTCCTGCACCTTCTTGCCGCTCTGGCCATAGCCTTGCGCCTTCTGCTCCGCGACCCACAGACCTTCCGGCGCAATGGCGACGCCGTTGGGAAAGCCTTCCGGTGCCTTGAACAGTTTGCGGGTCGTCACCTTGCGATGAGGGATCGCCTTCTTCTTGGGCGGCGGAACCGCGCCCAGATCCGCCCCGATCTCCTTGGCCGCCGCGCCCGTGGCCAGCGCCAGGCTGCCCAGAATGAATTCCCGTTTGCGCATTGTTCCTCCCGCCCGAACCGTTTTTGTTTCCGCCAATCTAGTGAACTTGCCTGCATGGCAGAACCGATTTCTGCTTGCCTCGCGCGCCCTGCCGGTGCTGAACCATCCACAACCGCCGCGGCATGACTCCATGCTGCGGCAGCGAGATCGCTTGTCTCCCACATCGGTTTTCGACAATCTGCCCAATCAATAAGCATGGGCCGGAAACCGGCCTGCATAAAATT
>JAFIHO010000169.1 GCA_017849395.1 Hyphomicrobiales bacterium | reverse complement strand
TACATGCCGGTCGGCGCGCCCAATTTCGACCGCGCGGGCGTCGGCCGCGCGGGCGACAACCTGTTCAGCAATTCCATCGTCGCGCTGAACGCTGCCACCGAAAAATATCTCTGGCACTTCCAGGTCACGCATCATGACGTCTGGGATTATGACGCCGGCTCGCCGCCAACCCTCATAGATGTCAAACGCGACGGCAAAACCATTCCCGCCGTCATCGTCACGAACAAGTCCAGCATCGTCTTCATTCTGGATCGCGTCACCGGCAAGCCGCTCTATGATGTGATGGAGCGGCCGGTACCGCATGACAGCACCGTGCCGGGCGAAAAACTTTCCCCGACCCAGCCCTATCCTGTCAGGCCGGAACCCCTGGCCCGCACCACCTTCAGCCGCGCCGAACTCTACAAGGGCGAAAAGTCCCATCAGGCTTATTGCGAGAAGCTGGTGGACGACAACCAGATGATCCTGGTGCCGCAATATTCTCCGATGGTGCTGGGCCGCTACACGATGCACCTGCCCGCTTCGCAGGGCGGCATAAATTATTATGGCGGCTCGTTCGATCCCGACCGACGTCTCTACGTGGTCAATGTGAACAACCTCGCCCAGCCGATCCGCGTGATCGAGCGCGCCGATGGCAGCTTCAACAATGAAGGCCCGCTGGCGGGCCTGCGCAGGCTGTGGAATCCCGACAACGACAATATGCCCTGCACCGCTACGCCCTGGGGCCAGCTTGTCGCGGTGAATGTCGATACGGGCGAAATCGCCTGGCGCAAGACGCTGGGCGTCACCGATACATTTCCCGAAGGCTTGCAGGACACGGGCCGCCCCGGCCTGGGCGGAACGATCCTGACCGCCAGCGGCCTGACCTTCATCGCCGCCACCACCGACCGCCGCTTCCGCGCCTTCGAAACCGCGACGGGCAAGGAGCTGTGGTCCACGCGCCTGCCCGCCTCCGCCGAGGCCACGCCCGCGACATATCAGGGGTCCGATGGCCGCCAGTTCGTCGCCATCACGGCCACGGGCGGCGGCATCGTGGGCGCGGCGCTGGAAAGCGACGAAGTCGTCGCCTTTGCCTTGCCCCGGCCCTAGCGAACAGCCGATCCGGCCTCACACAAAAATTCAAATGTCATGGCCCGGCTCGCCCGGGCCATCCAGGGCCGCACAAAAGCTCCTGACGTTCGTGCCGTTAGCTCTCGGCTGAAATGACAAGCCGGCAATTTAGCCAGGACACTAAACCGCTTCGACCGCCATCACCCCCGGAAGCGCCGCCACGCGATTGCGCAGGGTGGCGCTGACGGCGATACGCTTGGCCAACGCGATCTCCACCTCCTCGCCCGCGCCGCCCGGCACCACGACACTGACCAGCCCCTTGCCGGGCTGCGACAGCTCGGCGGCCAGATTGCCCAGCGCGCCGACATCACTCAGCCGGATCACCATCCCCTCGCCCGCATTGGCCGCGGCGGCATCCAGGTCGGAGATGCTGGCGGCGCGCAGCTTCAACTCGTCGCCATCCCATTCGGCGGCAGCGGTGATGAACAGCGACTTGCCCGCTTCCAGAAGATTGCGGCAGGCGGTCAGCACTTCGGGAAACAGCATCACCTCGAACATGCCGGTGGGATCGGAGAAGGACACAAAGGCATACATCTGGTCATTGCGCCCGCGCCGCTCCGATTTCTTGATGACGGTCCCCGCCAGCTTGGCGCGGAAACCGGCGCGGCGCCTGTCCTCGATCAGCGCGGCAAAGGTTGTCGCACCCAGCCGCTTCAGCGCATTGCCATAGGCATCCAGCGGATGGCCCGACAGATAAAAGCCCATCGCCCCGAATTCTTCCGACAGCCGCTCATGCACCGGCCAGTCGGGCATCGCCTGAAGACGCAGTTCCTCGACAGGCACGGAGCTTCCGCCGAACAGGCTCACCTGCCCGCTCTCGCGCTCCCGCGCCACCGCCTGCGCACTGCCAAGGATGCGGTCGGAATTCTCGACCAGTTGCCGCCGGTTGGGATTGAGACTGTCGAACGCCCCCGCCCGGATCAGATTTTCCAGCGCCCGCTTGTTGACCAGCTTGGGGTCTACCCGCCGCGCGAAATCGGAGACGGACTTGAACGGCCCGCCCGCGCGACGCGCCTCGACGACATGATCCATCGCCTGCTTGCCGACGCCCTTCACCGCCGCCAGCGCATAGAAAACCGTATTGGTCTGCGCATCGCAGGTGAACACGGACTGCGACCGGTTGATATCCGGCGGCGCGACCTTCACCCCCAGCCGCTGCGCTTCCTGACGGAAAATATTGAGCCGGTCGGTATTGCCGATATCCAGCGTCATCGACGCGGCCAGGAATTCGACCGGATAATTGGCCTTCAGATACGCCGTCTGATAGGCGACCTGCGCATAGGCGGCGGCATGGCCCTTGTTGAAGCCGTAACCGGCGAATTTCTCCGCCTGTTCGAAAATCTGTTCCGCCACGGAGGTCGCGATGCCGCGCTCCGCCGCGCCGGTCAGGAATTTCTTGCGCTGGGGAATCATCTCCGCCGGAATCTTCTTGCCCATCGCGCGGCGCAGAATATCGGCCTCGCCCATGGTGTAACCGGCCAGCTCGCGGGCGATGCGCATCACATCGTCCTGATAGGTCATCACCCCATAGGTTTCCTTGAGGATCGGCTCCAGCGACGGATGCAGATACTCCGGCACTTCCTTGCCGTTCTTGCAGGCGATGTATTTGGGGATCGAATCCATCGGACCCGGCCGATACAGCGCCACAAGCGCCACCAGGTCGTTGATATGGTCGGGCTTCATCTTGCGCAGCAGATCGCGCATACCTGCGCCTTCCAGCTGGAACACGCCCACACTGTCGCCCCGCGCCAACATCTCGAACGTGCCCGGATCGTCGAAATCGATGGTCTGGGTATGCCGGGCGAGGCCGCGCTGCTCGATCAGTTCCCC
>JAFIHO010000168.1 GCA_017849395.1 Hyphomicrobiales bacterium | reverse complement strand
GGGGGCGACTTCAAGTGAGCCCGCCCGCAAGGCCCCGATGGCCAGCCCCGCCGCGGCGGCCCCCGCCATGGTGGTGTAGTAGGGAACCTTCATGGTCAGCGCCGCCCGCCGGATGGACGAGGAATCGGCCAGCGCCTGCGCCCCGTCCGTGGTGTTGAACACCAGGTGGATTTCGCCGTTCTTCATGGCGTCCACCACATGGGGGCGGCCCTCGCGCACCTTGTTGATGATCGTGACGGGCAGGCCTGCGGCTTCCAGCGCCTTCGCCGTGCCGCGCGTGGCGACCAGCGAAAAGCCCATCTCCACCAGCGGACGCACCACCCCCGCTGCCAGGTCCTTGTCGCCTTCCTTGACCGAGATGAACACGGTGCCCGCTTTGGGCAGGCGGGTGCCTGCGCCGATCTGGCTCTTGGCGAAGGCGCGGCCGAAATTCTCGTCCAGACCCATCACCTCGCCGGTGGAGCGCATCTCAGGTCCCAGGATTGTGTCCACGCCGGGGAAGCGCGCGAAGGGCAGCACCGCTTCCTTCACCGAGATGTGCTTCGGCTTGGGTCGCTTCAGATCGAAACCCGACAGCGTCTCGCCCGCCATCACCCGCGCCGCGATCGCCGCTACCGGCAGCCCGATGGCCTTGGCGACGAAGGGCACGGTACGGCTGGCGCGCGGATTGACCTCCAGCACATAGATTTCGCCATTCTGCACCGCATACTGGACATTCATCAGTCCACGGACTTTCAGGGCGCGCGCCATGGCGATGGTCTGGCGCTCGATCTCCGCGACGGTCTCCCTGGGCAGCGAATGCGGGGGCAGGGCACAGGCCGAGTCGCCCGAATGCACGCCCGCTTCCTCGATATGCTCCATGATGCCCGCGATGAACACGTCCCCATTGGCGTCACAGATCGCATCGACATCCACTTCGGTGGCACGGTTCAGGAAGCCGTCGATCAGCACCGGATTGTCGCCCGAAATGCGGAACAGCTCGCCCGATTTCACCTGCTCGGCCACTTCGGCCTCGCTCGACACCACCACCATGCCGCGTCCGCCCAGCACATAGGAGGGGCGCAGGATCACGGGGAAGCCGATCTGCTTCGCCGCCTCGATGGTCTCTTCCGCCGTCATGGCGGTGGCGTTGCGCGGCTGCTTCAGCTGCAACTCGTTCAGCAATGCCTGGAACCGCTTGCGGTCCTCGGCCAGGTCGATGGCATCGGCGCTGGTGCCCAGGATCGGCACGCCGCTGTCGCGCAGCGTGTTGGCCAGCTTCAGCGGCGTCTGGCCGCCGAACTGCACGATCACGCCCGCCAGCGTTCCCTTCGACTGTTCCTTGGTGACGATTTCCAGCACGTCTTCGGCCGTCAGCGGTTCGAAATACAGTCGGTCCGACGTGTCATAATCGGTCGAAACCGTTTCCGGATTGCAGTTGACCATGATGGTCTCATAGCCCTGTTCCGACAGCGAGAAGCAGGCATGGCAGCAGCAATAGTCGAACTCGATGCCCTGTCCGATGCGGTTGGGACCGCCGCCCAGGATGATGATCTTCTTGCGGTCGGTCGGCTTGCTCTCGCACATCGTCTCACCGCCCACGGGAGACTCATAGGACGAATACATATAGGGCGTCAGCGCCTGGAACTCGGCGGCGCAGGTGTCGATGCGCTTGAAGCAGGGCCGCACATTCAGCGCATGGCGCGCCGCGCGCACCGTGGCTTCGGCATGGCCGCTGAGCTTTGCCAGCCGCGCATCGGAAAAGCCCATGCTCTTGAGCGCACGCAGCCCCTTGGCGTCCGTTGGCAGGCCATCGGCGCGAACCCGCGCCTCTGCATCCAGAATGGTCTGGATCTCGCCCAGGAACCACGGGTCGTAACCCGTGATGCGCTGGATTTCTTCCAGCGGGAATCCATGGCGCATCGCCTGCGCCGTCACCCGCAGCCGGTCGGGCGTGGGCCGCGCCAGTTCGGCACGGATGGCGGCATGATCTTCCGACAGCGCGATCTCGTCGAACCCGGTCAGCCCGGTCTCCAGCGAACGCAGTGCCTTCTGCAAGGACTCCGCAAAGGTGCGCCCGATGGCCATCGCTTCGCCCACCGACTTCATCGAAGTGGTCAGCAACGGCTCCGCACCGGGGAATTTCTCGAACGCGAAGCGCGGGATTTTCGTCACCACATAATCGATGGTCGGCTCGAAGGATGCGGGCGTGACCTTGGTGATGTCGTTCTTCAGTTCGTCCAGGGTGTAACCCACAGCCAGCTTTGCCGCGATCTTGGCGATGGGAAAGCCGGTAGCCTTGGACGCGAGTGCGGACGACCGCGACACGCGCGGATTCATCTCGATCACCACCATGCGCCCATCCTTCGGGTTCACCGCGAACTGCACATTGGAGCCGCCGGTCTCCACCCCGATCTCGCGCAGCACCGCAATGCTGGCGGACCGCATGCGTTGATATTCCTTGTCGGTCAGGGTCAGGGCAGGCGCGATGGTGATGGAATCGCCGGTATGCACGCCCATCGCGTCGATATTCTCGATGGAACAGATGATGATGGCGTTGTCCGCCTTGTCGCGCACCACCTCCCTCTCGAATTCCTTCCAGCCCAGCACCGACTCCTCGATCAGCACTTCGCGGGTTGGACTGGCTTCCATTCCCGATTCCACGATGGCGAAGAATTCCTCGCGGTTATAGGCGATGCCGCCGCCCGTGCCGCCAATGGTGAAGCTCGGCCGGATCACAGTGGGCAGCCCCACCTGGTCCAGCGCCGCCAGCGCCTTGGAGAAGCTTTCAGGCGCCAGCTCCGTGACGGGATTGTTGTTGCCGTCGAACAGAAGATTGCCCGCCGAATCCTTCTTGTGACGCAGGTC
>JAFIHO010000015.1 GCA_017849395.1 Hyphomicrobiales bacterium | reverse complement strand
CGTGGTGCCGCCCGGCATCACATGCCCGTTGGCGGCGCGCGCGAAATGCGGCTGTCCGGCGAGGCGATCCTGCAGTGCAGCCGCATCCTTCGTGGCGGCGCGGCTCCAATCGCCCGGGCTGAGTTCATGGTTGCGCACCAGCGCCACCTTGCCCGAACCCGCCGCGAAACAGCCCATGCCGTCAAAATTGCCCGGCACATGAAACCCGTCATCCATAAGGTCGCCTTCGCGCGAGACAACGCGGTAGGAAAAACCTTCCGGCAGATCCAGCAGCTCAGCCGGGTCGGGCCGCAGGGGGCCATAGCCGGTCACTTCGCTGCGATAGGCTTCCTCGCCCCGTGCGCGCAGCGACAGGCCCGCGAAGGCTACCGCGGTGAAACCGGCAAAACCGAAATGGCGTCGGGAAAGAGACATGCAGCCCCCGTTCAGCGGGTCACGGCGTTCAGGATGTCACGCCAGGAAATGAATTTGAAGTTCTGGGCCGCCGGGGCGTTATCGCCGTCCTGGGCCACAAAAAGCCCGTCCGGATAATCGGGACCGAAGCTGCCCGGCGCGGCTGCGATTCCGTCCGTCTCCTCGGTTGCGCCGAAGCGGCCGGCGACGATGCGGAAACGCCCGGCCGGCTTCATGTCCGGCACGGAAAACAGCGCATAGGCATTGTCGCCCTGGCTGGACGCGATCAGCCAGCCGCCGCGCGCGCCGCGGGGCATCAGCGCCAGGCCTTCGACATCGGCAAAAAGCTGTGTGCTGTCCACAGGCGCCACGAGCTTGCCGTCCGTCGAGCCATTGGGACGCGCATCGAAGGCCCAGATGCCCCGATCCTCCTCGCCCACATAAAGGGTGTGGCTGCGCGGATCGACGACACAGCCTTCGGTTTGGGTCGCCATCCGCAAGGTGCGCACGATCTGCCCGGATGGCGCGCCCTTTCCCAGCGTAACCGCGACCTGTTCGACCGTGCCGCTTTTCAGCACCGAGAACGCCTGAAGCTTCGCGCCGCTGCGCGTCAGGCATACGCCATAGGCTTCCCCCGCCCCACCGGGCACCGCGCCAAGGGACTCCAGCTTCTGTGCTTTAGTGTCCAGGCGATAAAGCTGCAACAACGCCTTGGCGACATCGTTGCGATCGCTGGCGGCGACGATGATGCCCTGCGCGCCCATATCGATAAGATCGACATTGTTCACCCGGCCCGCCGGAACGAAATGGCGGGCTTTGCCGTCCAGTCCGTAGACATAAAGACCGGCCTTCTTGTCGGTCGCGACGATCAGGCTGGCGGCGGGATCGCGTGGATTGCGCCAGATCGCAGGATCGTCGGCGGCGTCGCCCGCCGACGTGCCGACCGGCGCGGTTTCGCCGCGCGCGGTGACACTGGCGGTGACAGGCGGTGCCTGCTGGGCCAGAACCGCCGAAGCGGTGCCGGCGGCCAGCAGGGTAACAAAGGCAACGATGCCACGCTGCATCAGAAGTTCACCCGGATGCCGCCGCTGAAGCGGGGGCCGAACCGTTCCCACTCAATGGTGTAGCGGTTGGTGAAGCGGGTCGGAATGCCCGACGCGGTCAGCAGCCCGCCCGGCTCGGAGAAGCGGCGGCCCGGCTGGTTGAGAATGTTGGAGGCATCGAAATAGACCTCGAGATTGCTGGTGACCGCATAACGGGCGGACACGTCCATCTCGTCGTCGCCTGACCAGAAGGTATCACCCGCATCCGCCAGCGTGTCGGCGACGCCATCCATCCAGGACGAGCGGCGCTGATACTGCACGCGCAGCGACAGGCCGTATTTCTCGTAATAGGTGCCGATATTGTAGACGACGGCCGAGGTGCCGGGCAGCCGCATCTTGCGCGCCGGGAAGACATCGACCGCGGGCTTTGTTACCTCGCTGTCATTCAATGTCAGGTTGGCGCTGACACCGAAGCCACCCATCCATTCCGGCAGGCCCAGTTCCTCGGTCCAGGGCTCGATCTGCATCTGGGCAGCCGCCTCGAAGCCGACGATATGACCGTCGCCGCCATTGGTGATGCCGCTATAAATGTAGCCCGAACGGTCCACGCCCCCGGTATTCAGCACATTGGAGTTGAACGTGCGGCGCTGGGTATAGAGCACGTCCTTCACCTCCTTGTAGTACACGCCCGCCATCAGGTAGCCCTGCGGCTGCACATACCATTCGAAATAGGCATCCATGCCGTAAGCCCGTTCCGGCTTCACCGTCGGATTGCCGCCCGTGATGGTCTGGTTGGGATCGTTGATCACAACATTCGGACGCAACTGATCGTAGTCGGCCCGTGCGGCGCCGCTATTGAAGGACAGGCGCAGTTTTTTGGTGTCGTCCACATTGTAGTTCACATGCAGGCTGGGCAGCACCAGTGTGTGGCTGGCATCGGCCGTGATAGGCGTGGCGGTGGAGCCGATGGTAGCGACCGCCGTACCGCTATTGTCGAGTTGCTCGATGCGGACGCCGCCGACGATATTGCCCCAGTCATAGCGCAGGGTACCCATCAGGAAGCCTGCCTTCACCTCCTCCTGCACCCGGTAGTTGTTGGCGGTGACGGGCGACCAGGCATAGTTCGCCTGGGCCGCGGCGGCGACCTTGCGCATCAGGTCGGTGTCGAAATAGCGGAAGGTATAGCCCATGGGCAACGCGCCCACGAAGGCCTTGTTGAGCGAAAAGTCCGCATAGTTGGTCGGCATGCCGACAGTGTTGAACTGACCGGCAGCGGTGAGGTTGATCTCCCGCTCGTTCGCCGTCTTGGTGCGCTGGTCGTACTGGAAGCCGGCCTTGAACGTCGCGTTGGCGCCCAGGAATTCCATGTCGCGCGACAGGAACATGCGGGCGGTCTTGGCCGTGGTGGTATCAATCGCCTTCAGTCGGCGCAGCGAGCTCAACGGCTTGGTGAAGCTGTCGATCGCCGTCACGGGCGCGCCCGCCTGGTAGCGGGTCGGACCGGAAAGCTGTAGCGTCGTGAACAGGGCCGGCGTGTTGCGGCCGGGATTGGTGAAATCATAAGCGACGGTGGGACGCAGCGTGCGTGTCGAGGGGCTGTCCCAGCGTGCCTCGCCAACCACCGAGCGGTCATCCTTGGATTCCGTGAAATTGCCCAGCCAGGTCAGTTTCCAGCCATCGCCCAATTCGTGATTGCCTTCCAGCGAGTTGGTGAACACCGACTGGCGGAACGCGCGCAGGGTGGAACGCTGGTTGATGTCGATGCCATAGACGGTACCCTGCAGGGGCGTATTGCCGATGCAGACATCGGCATAACCCGTGGTGGTGGGCGTTGCGTTGACCGAGGTGGCGCAAGCCGCCGTGTTGGCGGACAGGTCCGACTGGCGGTCGTCCAGGTCGAAGATGTAGTTGTCGCGCGCTTCGTCGTCCAGGAAGATGGTGTAGACGGATCGCAGCGAAATCTTGTTGTCGCTGTCCGGCGCCCAGTCCAGCCGTCCGGCGAGAGACTGGTTGCGGCGCATCAGGCGGTAGAGCTTGTTTTCGGTCTCGCGCGCCCAGAAGCGGGTCTGATAGCCGGGGCGCTGGTCCTGGCTGACTTGCTCCCAGTCGATCTCGAAATTGTCCGTGATCATGTTGCGCTGATAGTAGCTGGCCGACAACAGCGCGCCGATTTCGCCCATGCCGGTCTGGAAACGATCAGAGATCACAGTGGAGACTTCCACCTCGCCCCGGCCGCCGAGCTGGGCATAGCCGCCGCCTGCCTTGCCGAAGAAATGAAAGTCGTCATAGTCGAAGGCCGAACGGGTGATGACATTGACATTGCCCGCCACGGTCTCGCCCGGCATGTCGGGCGTGACCGCCTTGGCGATCACGATCTGGGCGGCGATCGCCGAAGGCACCGTGTCGAAGCGTGCGTCGCGGCCTTCGGGGCTGACCACATTGACGCCGTCGAACGAGATGGTCGTCCAGTAGTTGGGCGCACCGCGCAGGCTGAGATAGCGTGCCTGGCCCTGATCGCGCTCCACCGCGACGCCCGGCAGTCGTCCGGCGGCCTGGGCTATGTTCTGGTCCGGCAGACGGCCGACCGCGTCGGACGCATAGACCGTCACAAGAGAGGCATAACTCTTCTGGAACTCCAGCGCCGCGCGTTCCGATTCCGCAATAGGTCGCGCATTCACAACCACCGTTTCAGCCACCATCTGCGCATTCGCAGCCGATGAAATGCAGAAAAGCGCCGCCCCACACAGCAAAAGGCTTCGCTGGCGGCGGATGCCTGAAGGAGAGTTCATGAAAAATTACCCATGATAAAATTTCTGTCATGGGCGTAGGGGAACCGCATGACCGGGGCGCAACAATTTTGTTGCAGAAGCATGACGCGCCTGTGCTAAAGGCGCGCACCCGCGGCGCAGACACGCTGAGCACGGCAAATGGTCGGCCCGGTGTGTTGCCGGAACCTATTTCCCCAGACGAGAAGGCTTGTCCGGATCGAATTCCGGCGGCCAGCGCACGGCGGCGAGGTCGGTTGAATGGCGTAAGCGCTGCGTTTCAATCAACGCGCTTTGGCAAGCGTCCGGGGCGCAATCGGAACTGAAGCAAGGGCCATCGAAGGCCGGACAATGAATCGCGTGTGGCGCCTTACGCATGTTGACATGGTAGCGGCAACCGCCCCGGAGGCCAGCGGGCCGAACTACGGTGATCACCCTACGCTTGCACCTCGGACCAGCCCGTTTCGGGACGCCGTCCAGACCAAATTCAACGCGCGGGGACGATCAGCAAAACAGCCTTTCCACGGCCGATAACAGACTTGCGGGCCGCGCGCGAACATCCTCATTCCTCGCCCGGAAAGCCAACAGGCCGGCATCGAAGGGAAGCCTCTATCTGCGCAGAACGCGGCCGGCCAGCGCAATCAGACAGGCACCGAACGCGGTGGCCAGGGCCACGGCATAGAGACCCGCGCCTGCGCCGAACTGCGTTTCCGCCCAATATCGGAACTGCGGCGAGAAAAAGCCTGCCGATGCTCCGAGTGTGTTCACCAGAGCCAGGCCAGAAGCGGCGG
>JAFIHO010000167.1 GCA_017849395.1 Hyphomicrobiales bacterium | reverse complement strand
CATGATTATAAATTCCTGGAAGTCGATCGGATTGTCGGCATGGGCGCCGCCATTGATGATGTTCATCATTGGTACCGGCAGTACCTGGGCGCTGGGACCGCCGACATAGCGGTAGAGCGGCAGGCCCGCCGACTGCGCCGCCGCCTTGGCGGTGGCCAGGCTGATGCCCAGGATGGCGTTGGCGCCCAGACGCGCCTTGTTGGGTGTGCCGTCCAGCGCGATCATGGTGCGATCAATACGCACTTGCTCACTGGCCTCCAGGCCGCACAGCGCGTCGAACAATTCGCCGTTCACGGCAGCGACAGCTTTCTCGACACCCTTGCCCAGATAGCGCTTGCCGCCATCGCGCAGTTCCACCGCCTCATGCGCGCCGGTGGACGCGCCCGACGGAACCGCCGCGCGCCCCAGCGTGCCGTCTTCCAGCCGCACATCGACTTCGACGGTGGGATTGCCCCGGCTGTCGAGAATTTCGCGGCCGGTGATGTCGATGATGGCGGGCATGAACGGGCCTCCCCCCGGGATTTTGATGATGGGTGCTTCTAAGCCAGCCTTATCCCACCGGCAAGGCGGATTTGCCCGCCATCGCCGCGCAAAAATAGGTTAATCTCGAATCGCAGGCGCGCTAACCATGGGGGCCCCGATGTTCGTCACCTTGCCGACTCTCCTGACCGGGATTTCGACGCTGCTGGCGGTGCTGCTGGTGATGTACACGTTCTGGCAAGCGGCGCAGATGCGCGGGCGGCACAAGATCGCAGCCCCCGCCATGACCGGGCATCCCGAATTCGAACGCGCGATCCGGGTGCAGATGAACACGCTGGAGCAATTCGTCATCTTCCTGCCGCTGCTGTGGATGGCGACGCTCTATTTCCGCATCTATCCCTGGGTGCCGTCGATCTTTGGCGTGATCTGGGTGATCGGACGGATCGTCTATTCCATCGGCTATATGCGCGATCCGGCCGCGCGGCACACAGGCTTTGTCATCTCCTTCTCGGCCAGCATGGCGCTGCTGCTGCTGTCGGTCGTGGGGCTGATCGAGACCTGGATTATCGTGTCCGCCAGCTAGGATTTTTTCTTAGCAATAGCGTCGATCTCTACAAGCTGCTCCAGCAGCGCGGGGAAATCCTTCAGCTTCACCATGTTCGGTCCGTCGGACGGCGCATGGTCGGGGTCCTGATGCACTTCCATGAACACGCAGGCGACGCCCACGGCCACGGCGGCGCGGGCGAGATACGGCACCATCTCGCGGTCGCCACCGGATGACGCGCCCTTGCCGCCGGGCTGCTGTACCGAATGGGTGGCGTCGAACACGACCGGCGCGCCGAAGCCCGCCATGATGGGCAGCGCCCGCATGTCGGACACCAGCGTGTTGTAGCCGAAGCTGACCCCGCGTTCGGTCACCAGCACGTTCGGATTGCCCGCGCCGGTGATCTTGGCGATCACGTTCTTCATGTCCCAGGGCGCGAGGAACTGGCCCTTTTTCACATTCACCACCTTGCCGGTATGCGCGGCGGCGACCAGCAGATCGGTCTGGCGCGAAAGGAAGGCGGGTATCTGAAGGACGTCCACCGCCTGTGCCACGGGCGCGCACTGGTCGCGCTCATGCACGTCGGTCAGCACAGGCAGGCCGAACGTCTGGCGGATGTCGTTGAAGATCGGCAGGGCCTTTTCCAGCCCGATGCCGCGCGCGGTGGATGCGCTGGTGCGGTTGGCCTTGTCGAAGCTGGTCTTGTAGACCAGACCCACGCCCAGTTGCGTGCAAATTTCCTTCAGCGCGCCCGCCATGTCGAAGGCGTGGGCGCGGCTTTCGAGCTGGCAAGGCCCGGCGATGATGGAAAGCTTTCTGGTATTGCCGATCTCGACTTTGTGAGACTCGGGGCCGACGGTAACGGTGCTGTTCGGAGTCATGGCGTCTTTTTATCGAACGCCGGCCCTGGACGCAAAGTCAGCGGACGGCCACCGGCGCGGAGCGCGGTTCGGCGGCATGGGCATGGCTGATGGCGACCAGAACCCCGATCGCGGAGGCGATAATGCCGATACGGACAAGGACGGCTAAGGAGCGGGCCATGTGCCAAGGCTAGGCCGCAATTCTTACCGGAATCCTACCCGCGGCTATTCCAGTTCGGTCACGGCCTCCATCCGGGTGCAGGAGAAATCCAGAATACCGGCTTCGACCCGCAGCCGACCCAAAATGCCGTCCTCGATGTTCAGCATGTAACGCTGCGACCGCTGACCCAGACACAGGTCACGCTCGGTGCTGCCAAGGCCCAGCGCGGTGGTCCAATCCAGATTGCCGTCCGACAGAAAACGCAACTTGCCATCCGGATCGAGGTTGCCGGACCACATGCGCAGAACGAAAGGATCGTTGGGCGCGATGCAGACCAGCAGATCATAACCCGATGCGCGCAACCGGTCGGCATTGCGTACGAAATCGGGAACGTGCTGATGGGTGCAAACCGGGGTAAACGCGCCCGGAACACCGATGACGATCGCCCTGCGTCCCGCGAACAGAGAGGGAGCCGAGACGAACCGGACCTGATCGTCCTGGATGAAGCCCAGCCGCACATTGGGAACCGGCTGGCCGGTAATAAATTTGGGCATTACTTAAAAATCCGGCATCGCGCGCAAATCCGAACATGCCGGGCCGGGCGGCGCAATCCGGGGTTTTCCACGACGGTCAGAGGGATGGCAGATGTCCCAGCCCCGCCGCGAGACCGAACAGCACCAGCCCCAAAAGCACCACGCCGGTCATGCCGATCACGGCCCCCAGCAGGATCGCCGCGCCGTCATGTTCGATCAGTCCCAATCCGATCATGCAAAGTCCCAGGGCGGGCAGATTGTGCGCGAAGGGGATCGGCAGGGCCGAGATCAGCGACAGGGACAGGCACAACGCGCCAATGACACGCTCCGCCAGCGGTCCGGTGATGGCAAGCAGGCGCGGCTTCAGCAGCGTTTCGATGCGCGCCAGAATGGCGGCCAGTTTCGGCGTGACGGATTTCATCACCTTCGCGCTGATGGTGCGCCTGGCGATGGAATGGGGCAGCACCAGTTTCTGCCAGCCCAGCATCAGGTGAAAGGACAGGAACACCACAGGCAGGCCAGTCGCGACATTGCCGAACGGCACGGTGGACGGAAAAATATTGGGCACGGCGAAAATCGCGATCAGCACACCCAGCCCGCGGTCGCCCAGCGCGCCGACAATGTCCTGAAGGCTGACGCGTTCACCGCTCAGCGTGTCCACGAAATCCCGCAGCATCCGCGACGTGCGGGCGGGCCGCTCACGGGCACGGAAATCTTCGCGGGGGTCTGAGAACATCGTTTCCCGATTTAGACGGAATGCAGCGAATCAACACGATGATATTTACTGCATCGCCGGTGTTACGGTTTTGCGACTGCGTGCGCCGGTATCGCAGCAATCAATTTCTATTCAACCCCATATCACGGCTCTGCAACTTTCTCTTCCATCGGGTTTCCATCTCAAGGATTTCAAGATCAGTCACCGCACTACCAGCCAGTTCAAGAATGCAAACCTGGTAATCACTGGGATCACGCGATTTCAATGCAACATTGCCGCCATGACCAGTACGCGCGTAACCGAGCCAGCGCTGCCAAAAGCCCTCCTTGCCTGTCACCGATCCAACATATTGCTCTCGGGTGGTTGGACAGGTCAGAAGATATATCCCCCAGGAGCGCTTCAAGAACTCGACCCAACTAAAAGGCAACGATTCAAGTTTTGACAGCGGTTCAATGAAATTGAGGGCGCCGGGAAATGGATCTTCCTCAAACTTCAACCGAATTTCGGTCACAGTTTTATTTTGTCTATCGGCGCGCTGAACCCAAGCTCGCGCACCATCGCCCCACTCGATGAACAACTTACCTGCAAATTCATCGAGCGCGGCGTTACGGCTGAGATCATAGATGTCTCTCTCCTCTGACCCACCCCTACCAGTCGAGTTGTATAATCCGACAAAGACCGTTTCGCCGCGAGGTGTGCCAACAAAGCTGGCCCATATCGGCGCACGTTCGAATTTTGGCCGATTTGCGAGACTTTGTTCGCGCTGATACTCCTCGAAATCCGGCATGTTAGAACGCCACATTTCGAATGGACTGCGGCTTTTTTCGGCGCGCAAATCTTTATGGCGAACAAGTATTACTTGATTGTCGGCGATACCGACCTGATTCAAAAGCGAATTGAACTTTATTGGCATCAGTCGCCCCCTTGCCCATGGATGGCCGGGTCAAGCCCGGCCATGACAATGAGGGTAGTCTATACCAGCCGGCTTTTCTGCACCGCCGCCGCGACGAAGCCGGTGAACAGGGGATGCGGTTCCAGCGGGCGGGATTTCAGTTCGGGATGGAACTGCACGCCGATGAACCAGGGATGGCTCGGAATCTCCATGATCTCCGGCAGCCGTCCGTCCGGCGACCAGCCCGACACCGTCATGCCGTGTTGCTCCAGTTGCCGCGCATAGTCGGTATTCACTTCATAGCGATGGCGGTGACGCTCCGAGATTTCGGTCGCGCCATAGACTTCCGCCACTTTCGAGCCCGGCGTCAGCATCGCCGTATAGGCGCCAAGCCGCATGGTGCCGCCCAGGTCGCCATCGGCGGCGCGGGTTTCCACCTGATTGCCCTTCACCCACTCGGTCATCAGGCCGATTACGGGATGCTTGGGATGGCCGATCTCGGTCGTGCCCGCGCCCTCCAGCCCCGCCAGATCGCGCGCCGCCTCGATCACCGCCATGTGTAGGCCATAGCAGATGCCCAGGAAGGGCACATTGCGCTCGCGTGCGAATTTCACGGCGTTGATCTTGCCTTCGGTGCCGCGCTCGCCGAATCCGCCGGGGACCAGGATGGCGTTGACGCCTTCCAGGAATACCGCCGCGTCCTCGCGCTCGAACACTTCGCTGTCGATCCAGTCCAGATGGACCTTCACATTGTTGGCCAGGCCGCCATGGTCCAGCGCCTCGGACAGGGATTTGTAGCTGTCCTTTACCTGCATGTATTTGCCGACCACGGCGATGCGCACTTCGCCTTCGGGATTCTTCACCCGGTCCACCACATCCTGCCAGCGCGACAGGTCCGGCGGCGGCGCGTTGTCCAGCCCGAACACCCGCAGCAACTGCGTGTCCAGCCCGACATCGTGATAGGCCAGCGGCACGCGATAGATCGTGTCCACGTCCAGCGCCGGGATCACCCGGTCGGCGGGAAGATTGCAGAACAGACCGATCTTGCGGCGCTCTTCTTCCGGGATGGGATGGCTGGCGCGGCACAGAAGAATATCCGGCTGGATGCCGATGGCGCGCAGTTCCTTGACGCTGTGCTGGGTCGGCTTGGTCTTCAGCTCGCCCGCCGCCTCGATATAGGGCACCAGGGTCAGGTGGATGAAGGCGGTCTGGCCGCGCCCCAAATCGTTGGAAAGCTGGCGGATGGCCTCGAAGAAAGGCAGGCCCTCGATGTCGCCGACCGTGCCGCCGATTTCGACCAGCAGGAAATCCAGTCCGTCCGTCTCGGCCAGCACGAATTCCTTGATCATGTCGGTGACGTGCGGAATGACCTGCACGGTGCGGCCCAGATAGCCGCCCTTGCGCTCCTTCTCGATCACCTGGCTGTAGATGCGACCCGATGTGACATTGTCGGACTTCAGCGCCGAGACGCCGGTGAAGCGCTCATAATGCCCCAGATCCAGATCGGTCTCCGAGCCATCGTCGGTGACATAGACCTCGCCATGCTGGAACGGCGACATCGTACCGGGATCGACGTTCAGATAGGGATCGAGTTTGCGGAGACGAACCTTGTAACCGCGCGCTTGAAGCAACGCGCCAAGGGCGGCGGACGCAAGACCTTTTCCGAGGGAAGAGACCACGCCGCCGGTGATGAAAATCAGCCGGGCCATGGGAGGCCAACATGTCGAAACAGCAACGCGGCCTCAAGCACAAAATTGGAAATTATGAGAGCTGTTAACAGCCCTGCGTAAGACGCAGAGGCTATTGGGGTTTTGGTACCTGAGGACCGGCAGGCTGCGGCGGCGCGACCGGGGCGCGCACCGGAACACTGCTCGGCGCGCTGAGGAGCCGGTCGGCGCCGGACTGAGTCGGCTGCTTCGCCATCAGGTTCAGTCCGATGCAGGCCACGAAGAACAGCGCACCCAGGATGGTGGTGGTGCGGGTCAGCGTGTCGGCGGCGCCGCGCGGGCTGAACAGCCCGCCCATGCCGCTGCCGCCACCCCCCATGCCCAGCGCCCCGCCTTCGGAGCGTTGCAGCAGCACGAAAACGACCATCGCAACGGCGATGACCAGTTCGAGAAAAAGGACAAGGGCGTACATGGGCCGGTTCCGGACTTTATTAAATCGGCTGCTCCGGCTTACACCGGGCTTCCGGGGCGGGTCTTAGAGCATCCGGCCTGAAATGGGAAGAAGAAGGCAATTTCCAAGGGACGCGCGGCGAACTGAGGCTTTCTTCCCCCGCCGGCGTAGCGACCGGCGACAGAGGGGGTGCCTACTTAAGAAGCCAGCGCTTCCGTCTGATTCCGGGCCCGGATGAGCGCCACCGTCGCGTCGATCTCTGCCAGCTGGTCGGCGGGCGATTTTTCCGGATGGAAGGTCTGGTGCAGGCTGAGCGCCGCGTGCCCCAGAAGGTGCATCGAGGCGTTGCGGTCCACGCCGACCCTGAGGCCTTCCGCCGCCGCCAGGATGGAATCGCACCATTCCGTGGCATGGGGATCGTCGGCGTCGCGGCAGCGGCGACCGACCGATTTCGTCAGGTCATGCAGCTTGGCGAGGTCGGCGGGCGGCTTGCCGTCCTGCGCGCGTTCTTCCTGCATCAGCCGCCACAGCACGCAGATCTGGAAGGAGTCGCGGCGCAGCTTCTCCATGCTCATCTTGTCGCGCGCCGCCTTCAGTTCGCTGTCCAGCACCTTTGCGATGGCTTCGGGGGACAGCTTGTCCTTGGCCTTCATCTTCAGCGAATTGGGCGGCTCGAACAGTTCGGCATTGGTGGGCCGGTTGCTGCCGCTGCGCCGGTCGGGGCCGACATATTCGCTGGTGACGACGAAGCCCTTGCGCCGTTCGATATGGGTCTCGATGCGACTGCCCAGCAGCGCCGTCGAAAAGGGCCGCAGCAGCAGATCGTCCGCGCCGGACGACACCACGCGGTTGATGAGGCCGTTATTCTTTTCCCAGGCCGTGACGATGACGACGATGAAGGGATTATAGCCGCTGACGCCCTGGCGCAGTTGCTGGATGGTCTTGCACAATTCCTCGTCCGCGCCCTGCGCCTCACACAGCGCCAGATCCGGCGGGCGCTTGTGCATCGCCTCGATGAAGGTCTCGAGCGTGGCGACGCTTTCGGTCTTGCGGAAGCCGAGCGCGTACAACGCCGAACGCGTGGAGGTGCGGTTCGACGCGACGGGGTCGTAAATCAATGCATCGACACTGTCGAAGGACAGTCTGCCCATTGCGGGGGAAAACCTTTCTGGCCGCTCACCCGCAAGATGCATCCGCCGTCGTTAACGAAGGGTCGAACGACGTGGTTAAGATTTGCTTCGCGCAGGGAACTTACGGCGTCACCGCACGCGCGGAATATCCGCGCCTACTTCGCGCAGGCCGCGATGATGGCGAGGAAATCCTTAGCCTTCAGGCTGGCTCCGCCGACCAGCGCGCCGCCGACATCGGGCAGCGCCAGGATTTCGGCGGCATTGGAAGGTTTCACCGAGCCGCCATAGAGAATGAGCATTCCCATGGCGGCGGGCCCCAGATGCTCGACCAGGCTGCGGCGGATATGCAGATGCATGGCGGCGATATCGTCGCTGGTCGGCGTGCGGCCTGTGCCGATGGCCCAGACCGGCTCATAGGCGATGGCGGTATTATCCGCCGTCGCGTCCGCGGGCACGCTGCCGGCCAACTGGCCCTGGCAAACCATGTTGGCCTCGCCCCCCTGCCGCTGCGCCTCGGTCTCGCCGATGCAGATGATGGCTTTGAGCCCTGCGCGCCATGCCGCCTTCGCCTTGGAGGCGACGATGGCGTCGGTCTCGCCGGAATATTGCCGCCGCTCGGAATGGCCGACGATCACGGCCGAGGCACCCGCATCCTTCAGCATCTCGGCGGAGACTTCGCCCGTGAAGGCGCCGCTGATTTCGGCGTGGCAATCCTGCCCGCCCAGCGCGAATGCCCCTTTCACCGCCCAGGTCGCGCGGGCGATCAAGGTCGCGGGCGGACAGACCAGCACGTCGCATGCCGCCTCTCCTACCCCGCCCTTCAATGCCTCCAATTCGGCCAAGTCGGCGGACAGGCCGTTCATCTTCCAGTTTCCCGCCACCAACTGCCGCATCAAAAGCCCCCGAAAAAGACCGGAAATCCCCGCCAACCCCTTGATGGGGCGCGGCTTGCCGCACCAATGCCCCGCCCCTATCATCCGCCGCCTTCCGGTTCTACCTGTGGAATTTCCCAAATGATGCAATGGATGCACAGCCTGTCCCGGTCCTGGCCGGCCCTGATCCTGATGGGCGGCCTGACGCTCAGCTTCATTGTCTGGGGCGTGGCGGACATTTTCACCGGCCAGACCAGCACCGCCGTCGCCACGGTGGGCCCGGTCGAGATCAGCCGGAATCTGTTCGAGCGCCGCTATCGCACCTTCATCCGGATGCAGAGCCAGCAGACCGGCAAGGAGATCACCCCGGAAATCGCCCAGGCCATGGGGCTGGGACCGGCGGCGCTGCAGCAGATCATCGGGCAGACCGCGCTGGACAATGAAGCCGCGAAACTCGGCCTTGTGACGCCCGAGACGGCGGTGACCAACACCATCCAGACCATGCCCAGCTTCCGCGGCGCGACCGGGCGCTTTGACAAGCAGACTTTCGACCGCCTTATCCAGGGCGCGGGCTATACCGCGCAGGGTTTCTTCGACGATGTGCGATCCGAGATGACGCGCGCCCAACTCACCGGCCCGGTTGAGAGCTGGTACACAATTCCGGTGGGCTACGCCCAGGCGCTCTTCACTTATGTCAATGAACGGCGCGCTGCCGACTATGTCGTGGTGACGGCGGACACTCTGCCGCCCATTGCGCCGCCGGACGAAAAGACCCTGGAAGCCTATGTGAAGGCCAATACAGCGCGCTTCTCGACGCCGGAATATCGCGATGTCGAGTTCGCGGAACTGGGGCCGGAAGACCTGGCCACCCAGACGCCTGTGACCGACGCCCAGATTCGACAGGAATTCGATGCGCGCAAGGCGGCGTATATCGTGCCGGAAAAGCGCGATGTCGAGCAGTTGCCCTTCGCCAACGAAGCCGACGCCAAGGCGGCGCTGGCGAAATTCAAGGCCGGCGCAAACTTCGAATCCCTGATCCAGCAGCGCGGTTTCAAGGCCGCCGACATTTCCGGCACCCACACAAAGGCGGAATTGCCCGAAGGCATTGCCGAAGCGGCCTTTGCCCTGCCCCTGAACGGCGTGAGCGAGCCTGTGAAAAGCACCTTTGGCTATACGCTGCTACATGTCACCAAGATCGAGGCGGGCAGCAACAAGACCTTTGACGATGTGAAGGACGAAATCCGCAAGGCCCTGGCCGTGCAGACGGCGCGCGGCAAGCTGGAGGACATCGCCAACGCCTTCACCGACGCACGTAGCGGCGGCGCCACCATCGCACAGGCGGCCCAGAAATCGGGCATGAAGGCGGGCCATGTCACGGCCATGGATGCCAGCGGCAAGGGGCCTGAGGGCAATCCCGTCGCCGCACCGCAGGATCCGGAGTTCTTGGCCCGCGTCGCCAGCGCCGAAGTGGGCGAGGACAATGATCCCTTCCAGAACAACGACGGCAAGCTCTATGCGCTGAAGGTCAATGGCGTGACGCCGCCCAAGCTGAAAAGCCTGGATCAGGTGCGCGCCGAAGCCACCGCCGCCTGGATCGCGGAGCGCCGCGCCACGTTGCTGGCCGGACGCGCCACCGAGTTGACCAAGCAGGCCGTCAAGGAAAAGTCGCTGGCGGGTGTCGCCACCGCGCTGAAAACAACCGTGCGCAAAAGCCCGAGCCTTTCGCGGCAGACCAGTGACGCCACCTTCTCCGCCGCGCTGGTCAAGCAATTGTTCGAAGCCAAGCCTGACGGCATCGTTTCCGGTCCTGCGGGTGCGCCGGGCAGCTTCATCATTGCCAGGGTGACCGGCATCGCCCATCCCCCCATCGATCCGCGCGCACCCGGCTTTGCAGAGGCGGCCCAGCAACTGTCCCAGGCCGTGGCGAGCGATTTCAGCAACGGCATGGCCGCGATGCTGCGTGAGCGGCAAGGCGTGAAGATCAACCAGCGCATGCTGGAGTCCGCGATCGGCGGCGGTTCGTGATCCAGCCTGATTTCGACAGCTTCGCCCGCGCGTATGAGGCAGGCCGTCCCGGCGCGCTCTATACGCGGCTTGTCGCCGATCTGGAGACGCCGGTCTCGGCGTTCCTGAAGCTGGGTGAAGGGCGCGAGAATGCCTTTCTGCTGGAAAGCGTCCAGGGCGGCGAGACACGCGGCCGCTATTCCATCATCACCCGCCAGCCCGATCTGATCTGGCGCTGCCGCAATGGCGCCGCCGAGATCAACCGCGCCGCGATGTCCGGCGGCGTCTATGCGCCGGTTGCCGACAAGCCGCTGGACAGTCTGCGCAACCTTGTCGCGGAAATACGGATGGAATTGCCCGCCGGGCTGCCGCCCATGGCCGTGGGTCTGTTCGGCTATCTGGGTTACGACATGGTGCGGCAGATCGAGCGGCTGCCCAATCCGCCGCCCGATACGCTGGGCCTGCCCGACGCGATCATGACGCGGCCCACCATCACCGCCATCTTCGACAGCGTGAAGGACGAGATCGTGCTGGTGACGCCGGTCTGGCCCGATAAGGCCGTGGATGCCCGCGCCGCCTATGCCCGCGCCAGCGAGCGGCTGAACGACGCCATCGCCGATCTGGAGCGCCCTGCCCCGCCCGCGCCCGAAGTGCCCGCCGACCTTCCCGCAGGCGTGCCGGTGCAGTCCAACATGACGAAGGCGGAATATTTCGACGTCATCGCGCGCGCCAAGGAATACATTATGGCGGGCGACGTGTTTCAGGTCGTGCCCAGCCAGCGTTTCCGGCGCCCCTTCACCCTGCCGCCTTTCGCGCTGTATCGCGCGCTGCGGCGGCTGAACCCGTCGCCGTTTCTCTATCATCTGGCGCTACCCGGCTTTGCGATTGTCGGCTCCAGCCCGGAAATCCTGGTGCGGCTGCGCGACGGCAAGGTCACTATCCGTCCCATCGCGGGGACGCGGGTGCGTGGCAAGACGGCCGAGGAAGACAAGGCGCTGGCCGACGAACTGATGGCCGATCCCAAGGAGCGCGCCGAGCATCTGATGCTGGTCGATCTGGGCCGCAACGATGTCGGCCGGGTGGCGAAGACCGGGGCGGTGAAGGTGACCGGCAGCTTCTTCATCGAACGCTATAGTCATGTGATGCATCTTGTGTCCAATGTCGAAGGCGATATCCGCCCCGGCCTGGACGCGGTGGATGCGCTGGCGGCGGGCCTGCCCGCAGGGACCCTGACAGGCGCGCCGAAGATCCGGGCGATGGAGCTGATCGACGAGTTCGAAAAGGAAAAGCGCGGTGCGGCCTATGCGGGCGCGGTGGGCTATTTCGCAGCGGACGGGTCGATGGACACCTGCATCGTGCTGCGCACCGCGCTGGTGAAGGACGGCGTGATGTATGTGCAGGCGGGCGGCGGCGTCGTCGCCGACAGCCAGCCCGAAGCCGAGTATCAGGAGACGGTCAACAAATCCAAGGCACTCCTCGCCGCCGCCGAGGAAGCGGTGCGCTTCGCATCGAGCGCGAAGAAGGGGCAGTAGAGCGCTAGCGCGACGCCAGCGCGCGTTCGCGCTTCAGCCGCATCGCGTCCTGCAAACTCACCAGCCGGACGCCATGATCCTGTTTGAGCCATTCGGTCAACAATGTCAGCGTCGCGTCGCGCGGGTGGCCGATGGCGATGGCGACGCCGTTGCGCCGCGCCACGCGCGCCAGTTCTTCCAGTTGCGTTGCCACGGCGGCCGGACGCGGGTCGTCATCCAGGAAAATATCGCGCGATGCGGTTTCGACTCCGGCATCCTGCGCCACCGTGCCGACTTTCGACACCGCGCCGGTGCGGGAATCGAAAAAGAATAATCCGCGCGCCTTCAGTGCTGCGGCCACAGGCACAAGTCCCTCCGCATTCGCGGTGAAGCGGCTGCCTTCGTGATTGTTGATACCGGAAATGCCGGGCACCCGGTTCAGCGCATAGGCCATGCGCCGCGCGATCTCGGCGTGGCTCATGCCGACCATCAGCGCCATCGGCCCGGGATTGCTGGGGCCGATCGCCTGCATCGGCACATGCGCCAGGATGGTGTGGCCCTTGCGACCCGCGGACTCCGCCAGGAACGGTGTCGCATCGGCATACGGCAGGAAGGACAGCGCCACCTCTTTCGGCAGCGCCATGGCGCGGTCGGTGCCCGCTATGTCCTCGCCCAGATCGTCGATGCAGATAGCGATCACGCCGCGTCCGGCGACGCGCGGCGGGGCGGCCGGACGAATATCGGGCGGCGTGAGGCGAGCGAGCCTTGGCGGCGGTGCATCGGCGAGCCATTCGGGAACGGGCGACGCATCAACCGGGAACAGAACCTGCGGCGCATAGCGGCTGGCGGCGAAAGGCGCGGCGAAGGTCAGCCGCGCGCTGTCCGCGCTGGGCGGCCCGGCCTGCGCCGCCATGTCCGGCAACAGCGCTCCGGCGAAGATGCCGATCCCCGCCATCGCGGCGCCGCCGCCGGCCAGCACCGCCGCGCCGGACAGCACGCCCAGCACGGCGTCGATCCCATAGCGGCGAATCAACGACCGGAAACCCATGCCCCAGTACCGTGAAACGAGCGGAATCTGTCAATCGTTTACCCCCATCCGTCACAGCTCGGGTCGTCTTCGACGACACCTCGCAGTGACACCTTCCCCCGCCAATTGCTTCGCAATGCGGGAGGAAGGGAGCAGGAGTATGTTGCGACCGCCTAATCAGCAGCAGCGTGCGCGGCCGCGGCGCTTGGTGCTGCGCGCTTGCACAGCCAGACCAGCGCGATGAGCACCAGGCTGATCCAGCCCGAGGCCCAGAAGATGTCGTTCGCCGCCAGCAGATAGGCCTGGGCCGTCATGTTGCGGGTGATCGCGGCTTTGGCAGCCAGGTCCGGGAAGCCCAGCGCGTGCAGCCCCGCCAAGGCATTCTTCAATGCGGGGCTGTAAGCGGTGGTGAGATCCGCCATCCGGCTCTGATGCAGCGCCTCGCGCCGGTCCCACAGGGTGGTCACGATGGAGGCGGCGAATGCGCCGGACGTGATGCGCACAAAGTTCGAGAGGCCGGATGCCAGCGGAATGCGTTCCGGCGGTATGCCATCCAGCATGATGGTTATCATCGAAAGGAAGAAGGTCGCCATCGCGACGCCCTGCACCAGAAGCGGCAAGGTGAAATCCAGGAAGGACGCATCCGCCGTGAAATTGGAGCGCATCAGATAGGAGGTGGTGAAGGCGATGAAGGACACGGTTGCGATGATGCGTGCGTCGATGCGCGCGGTCAGCCGCGCTGATAATGGCGTCAGCAGCACGGCGATCACGCCGGTTGGCGCGGCCACCAGTCCCGCCCAGGTCGCGGTGTAGCCGACTTGCGTCTGGAGCCACAGCGGCATCAACAGCGTGTTGGCGAAGAACACCGCATAGCCCAGGCAGAAGGCCAACACGCCCAGTGCGAAGTTTCGGCGGCGGAACAGCGACAAATCCACGATGGGGTTTTTGTCGGTCAGTTCCCATATCAGCCAGGCGAGGAACCCGACGCCCGCGATCAGCGCCTCGCCCACGACGGCTGTGGAGGAGAACCAGTCCGCGTCCTTGCCGGTGTCCAGCATGATCTGGAGCGAGCCGACCCAGATCACCAGCAGGCTGAGACCAATCGTGTCGATAGGCAGTTTGCGGGTCGGTGTTTCGCGCGACGCCAGATTGCTCCAGCACAGGAAGGTGACGATCAACCCGACTGGCACGTTGATCAGGAATATCCAGCTCCAGTGGTAATTGTCGGAAATATAGCCGCCCAGGATCGGACCGCAGATCGGCGCGACCAGCGTGGTGATGGACCAGATGCCCAGCGCCGTGCCGCGTTTCTCCGGCGGGAAGATGGCGATCAGCAAGGCCTGGGAGCCGGGGATCATCGGTCCCGATATGCCGCCCTGGATGATGCGGAACAGGATGAGCGACGGCAGGCTCCAGGCGATGCCGCACAGAAAGGAGGCCACCGTGAAGCCCAGCACAGACAGCACGAAGGTGCGCACCACGCCGAAGCGGCCCATCAGCCAGCCGGTCAGCGGCACGCCAATGCCGTTGGCCACGGCGAAGGATGTGATGATCCAGGTGCCCTGATCGCTGGATACGCCTAGATTGCCGGCGATGGTAGGCAGCGACACATTGGCGATGGTCGTGTCCAGCACCTGCATGAAGGTGCCCATGGCCAGCGCGATGGAGGTAATCGCCAGTTGCAGCCCGCGCATGGGCGCGGCGGCGCCAGGCGCGCTCACTGCTGCACTCCGCCATTCTCGCGCAGGATGCGCGCGATCAGGGCTTCCGTGGCGGCGCTGTTATCGGCGCCGGTATCGCCGGTGGTGCTGCCCGGTCCCACCTTGCTGGTGATGAGCGAACCCGAAGTATCGCGCACATCGACTTCGGCAGTCACCGACAGGCCCACCCGCAGCGGATGATCCGCCAGCTCCTTCGGATCGAGGGCGATGCGCACCGGCACACGCTGCACGATCTTGATCCAGTTGCCGCTGGCATTCTGCGGCGGCAGCAGCGCGAAAGCGCTGCCCGATCCCGCGCCCAGGCCCTCGATGCGGCCATGATATGTGACGCCGCCGCCATAGATGTCGGCCTTGATCGTAACCGGCTGACCTACGCGCATGTCGGCGAGCTGCACTTCCTTGAAGTTCGCATCCACCCACACAGCCTGAAGCGGCACGACAGCCATCAGCGGCGCACCCGGCGCGACCTGCTGGCCCACCTGCACGGTGCGCTGGGCGATCACGCCATCAACGGGCGCGACGATTGTCATGTGGTTCAGCACCAGCGCGGCGTTGCGAAGCTGCGCCTCTGCGGCCAGCACTTCGGGATTGTGCGCGATGTCGGTGCCCTGGATGCTGGACAATGTTTGCTCCAACCCGCCGCGCGCGGCGTTCATCGCTGCCTGGGCGGCCCGCACGGCGTCGCGCGCATGGGACAGCTCCTCGCCCGATACCGCACCCTGTTCGGCGCCGGAGCGGCGCTTATAGTCATCCTGCGCCTGAGCCAGCGCGATACGCGCCTGGTTCAGTTGCGCGTCATAGGTCGCCGCACGGGAAAACTGCCCGCGCACCTGACGCACCTGACGCGCCAGATTCGCTATCGCCGCCTGCATGTTCACCTGGGCGACGCTGGGGTCCATCTCGATCAGGACCTGGCCACGCTTCACCGTCTGGGTGTTGTCGGCATGAAGCGCCATCACCGTGGCGGGTTCGCGGCTGGTGACCGTCACCACATTGCCACCCACATAAGCGTCGTCGGTGCTGACGTAATGGCGCGACACCAGAAACCACCAGGCGCCATAGCCAAGGCTGCCAAGCACCACCGCCGCGGCCAGAAGGCCCAGCCAGCGGCGACGCGCACCATTCTTTCCTTCATCACTCATGTCAAAGCCTTATCACTACCCAACATATGTCCTGATCATACTTCATGGTGTGGTGGTGCTGGCCGTCTGCACGGCGGACGCGCCGCCGGTGGTGGCAACGTCCGTAACCGGCGGCGGTTCAAACGCACCGCCTACACACAAGAGGAGCGCTACGCGCTGCGTCGCCAGATGCGCGGTGATCGCTGCCATGCCCTGGCGCGCGGCAAGAAGCGAGGATTCCGCCGTCAGCACCGCAATCTGGGTGGACAGGCCGCTCTTGTAGCGCGACTCCGCCAGCGCCAGTGCGCGTTCGGCGGATGTCAGCACCTCGGCCTGCTGCTTGCGCTGCTCCGTCAGTGCCCGCACTTGCGTCAGTGCATCGGCAGTCTGGCGCACCGCGCCCAGCACAGCGTTGTTGTAGTCGGCCACGGCGAGGTCCAATCCCGCCGTCGCACCCGCATATTGCGCGCGGATACGGCCCGCATCGAACAGCGGCATATGGATCGCAGGACCCGCGCCATAGGTGAGCGAATTGCCGCCGATCAGGTTAGACAGGCCGATGGCCTGAAAACCGACCAGCGCGACCAGATTGATGTCGGGATAGAAGGCCGCATGCGCCGCCTCACGCCCCGCCGTGGCGGCGGTAATACGTGCGCGCGCCGCCAGAATGTCGGGACGGCGCGACAGAAGATCGACCGGCAGCTTGTCAGGCAGCGGCAGCGCCGTATCCAGTTGCGGCGTCGGGCGGACGATGGAGCCATAGGCTTCAGCCCCCTGCCCCGCCAGCGCCGCCAGCGCGTGCACCAGCGTTTCGCGCACCGCCGCGATGCGGGTCTGATCGACCTTTCCCGCTGCCAGCAGCGCGCGCGCCTGTTCCACGGCGGCCTCGCTTTCAAGACCCTGCTTAGCGCGATCCTGTGTGAGTTGCAGGATGGTCTGGCGTTCCTTCACCGTCGCATCGGCGATGTCTGAATCCTGATAGGCCTGCACCAGATTGATATAGGTCTGAGCGAACGCGCCGCTGATCGCCAGGTGCGCCGCCGCCACGTCCAACGCGGCCGCTTCCGCCGTGCCGCGCGCCTGTTCGATCAGGCTGGCCTGCTTGCCCCAGAAATCCAGGTTCCAGGTCATGTTGGCCGTCAACTGACCATACCAGCGGAACGTGCCGCCATAGGGCGGTGGAATAATGTAGTCCTTGCTGAACAGGATGCGCTGTTCCTGTCCGTTCAGGTCCGCTTGCGGATAGGTCATGGTGCGGTTGGCGGCCAGCACCGCTTCCGCGGCGCGCATGCGGCCCAGCGCGCCTTGCAGCGTGGGATTATTCGCCATCACCTGCGCCGCCAGGCGGTCGATCTGTGGATCCTTGAACGTCTTCCACCATTCCACCTGGGCGCGCGGCGGACTGGCGCCGTCGAGCCCCAGCTTCGCGGTCTCGACCGGCTTCAACTGCGGTTCGGTCGGCGGCGCGCTGACGCATCCGGCCAGGATCGACGCCGACAGAAGCGACGCGCACAGATTTGCAAGATGCGATTTCATGCCGTCCTCCCACGCCGGCGGACTTCGCCCCGGCGTTCGTTCTTTTGCTGTTCGTCATTCGCCCGGCGCTGGCGCATCAGGCCCACTTCGTCGCGCGTGCCACCCGCTGCGGCCACCAGGCGCGTCAGAAGACCGATCAGCGTCTTGATCTCGGCATGATTGAATTCCGCCAGAAGCCCGTTCCAGAAATGCACGACGCGGGGCAGCAGCTTTTCCACCGTCTCGCGGCCCTGCGGCGTGAGGGTGAGAACCACCGCTCGCCGATCAGTCTCGCTGCGCAGGCGCGCGATCAGGCCGCGTGTTTCAAGCTGGTCGAGGATGCGTGTCAGCGAACCGGCATCGTGGCAGATGTTACGCGCCATCTCTGCGGATGTGGTCTCGCGCCATTCGCGCAGCCCCATCAACACCGTCCATTGCGAGAATGTCAGATCTTCATCGGCGAACATTGCCTCAAATTGCGGCAACACCAGATTGGCGGTACGGCGGACCAGATAGCCGACCGAATTCTTCATCCCATACTGGTCCGCCCGGTAGAATGGACGCATGGAGTTCCTTAACGATTGTGGCAATCGCTGTTCTAGCAATTATTGCTTAAGCAATCATTTAGACTTTGGTGCGCAGTGCCGCAAGCCGCTATTTTCACCTTGCCAGCCCTGCATAAAACGCAGCTATTGTGGCCGCATGGCCGCCTTTGTTTACGTTCTGATGACGCGCAGTCCGCAAGGCAGGACAATCACTTATGTCGGCTGGACGCTGGATCTGGAGCAACGCCTGGCCCAGCATAACGGCAAGGGCGGACGCGGCGCGAAATCCACCCGGGGCCGGGTGTGGCAACTCGTCTATGCCGAGAAGCACCGCACGAGGCGCGGCGCGATGAAGCGGGAATATGTGCTGAAACAGGATCGCGTCTTCCGCACCGCCCTTCGCGGGCCATGAGGTTTCTGGCAAGGTTCCCTCCAATACGGGGGACGGCATGATTTTCGAACAGGTCGCAACGGGCGGGTGCCAGTCCTACCTGCTGGGGTGCGAGGACACGCGATCAGCCATCCTGATCGATCCGGCCTTGCAGCAGATCGACCGCTATATCGGCCTGGCCGCGCGCGACGGATTGCGCATCCGCTATGTGCTGGACACCCACACCCATGCCGACCATTTCTCCGCCGCGAAGGAACTGGGCAAGACGCTGGGCGCGAAGGTGGTGATGAACCGCCTGTCGCCCGCACCCTACGCCGATCTCAGGCTGGCAGACGGCGAGATGGTGAAGGTTGGCAACATGCGGCTGCGCGCGCTGCACACGCCCGGACATACGCGGGATTCGATGTGCGTGGTGGTGGAGGACCGCGTGTTCACCGGGGACACATTGCTGATCGGCGGCACGGGCCGCACCGATCTTCCGACCGGCAACCCGGAGCAATTGTATGACAGCCTGTTCAACATCGTGCTGAAACTGGATCCCGGGATGCTGGTGTTTCCGGCGCACGATTATAAAGGCCGCAGCCATTCCACCATCGGCGACGAGATCGGCAGCAATCCACGGCTGCAGAAGCGTGACCGCGCGGCGTTCGTGGAGATGATGAAGCAGTTGAACCTGGAGGCGCCAACCCATCTGACCGAGGCGCTGCGCACCAATATGAGCGGCGGCAAGACGGTGGCGCAGCT
>JAFIHO010000166.1 GCA_017849395.1 Hyphomicrobiales bacterium | reverse complement strand
CATCCTTGGTCTGCGCATTGGCAAGGAAGTGGGTGCGCGCCGCGTCGCCGCGCGTCTTGCCCTGCGCATTGGCGCGGGAGATGGGCAGAACCGGAAAGGCGGGAGCGGCGGCAAGCGCCAGGCCGAACTTCGCCAGCATTCCGCGCCGCGAGGTGCGGCCCGCCAGCTTGCGCACAAGCTTCTCGCCGAACTGGTCTGTGTTGAAGATCTTCATGACTACCCCCGAATTCAGGCGACTTTGGATTTGGACTTGGACAGATAGTCCTGGACCGACACGACGCCCATCTCATGCGCGGTGACCAGGCTCTCAAGATGTTCGCGGCTGTTGACCAACCCCTTCGACAGCACGATACCGTCCTCGCCGATCAGCACGGCCTGCGGCAGGCGGTCCACCTCGAAAGTGCGGCCCACGGCGGGACCATTGATGAAGGGAATGCCGTCCATCTCCATTTTGGCGATCATGGCGCGCTGCTCGGCAATCTCGTCGTCGCCGACAAACACCAGATCCAGCTTCTCGCGCTTCACGAAGGACTTGGCGATGGGGATCAGTTCCTTGCACAACGGACAATGAGGCGAAACGAACAGCAGAAGCTGCATACGGCCCTTGGCCAGCTTGCGACCGATGGACAGGGTGGCGCCGTCGATGGTGGCGACATCCATGGCGGGTGCGGCCTCGCCGATGGCGGGCCCCCTGCCCGTGGTCAGCGCGCCTGCGGGCGCGATGCGGACATGCAGCACGCCAACCTGCCGCGCCAGCGCCACCAGCGCGAAGCCCAGCGCAAGGATAACGATCCAGGACACAATCTGGGACGCGATCAGCAATTCAACCATCAGACGTCCCCTTCAGATCGCGACCGGTCTGCCGGCCACATCGGGCTTCGGCAGCGCGGCAAGCGCATTGGCCAAGGTATAAAGCAGGAAGAATGCCATGCCCGCCCCCGCGCCCGCCGCAAGCACCGGAAACGGAACGCTTCCGGCGACAGCAAGCGAGGGCGCCAGCATCGCGGTCAGCAGCAGATTGCGCACGACCAGGCTCCAGCGCAGCGGCTGGCGCAGGAAAGACTGGTTGCAACCGCAATCGATATGGGCGCGGCCGCGCTTGATATTGATCGCCATGGCGGCAGCGAACAGCAGGAACAGAACTCCCGCGCCCAACGACACATAAGGTTGCGCGAGCCCGGTCAACAGCAGAATGCCCAGCGCAAGCTCCAGCGGCGGCTGGATCGCGGCCAGGGGCGCGACGGCGAAATCGGGCAGAAGGCGATAATTGGAAATGACTCCGCGCAAGATCGTGCGGTGGCGCAGCTTTTGCGCCCCGGCGCTGACGAATACCAGACCGGCACAAACCGGTCCGGCCACCACCAGCATCATTGCAAGATCATCCCACATCGCACTCATGCCGTTCTATCAAGGCTGCGGGACGTAGAGAATGCCGCCGCCGGCCCGGTCGATGGTACGCTTCTTCTCAAGCGTGTTGCTATCCAGCACCCACACATGGCCGCCGCCATCGCTCATATAGACCTGCGGATCGCCATCCTGGCTGACCGCGACATTCACGGCATGGCCGCGGATATCGTCGGGAAGGCCAAAGCGCTTGATCAGTTTCTTCGCCTTCAGATCGACCACCCACACTTCTTCGCCGGCTTCGTACATGCTCCAATATTCACCCTTGTGCATCAGCACATAGGCCCGGCCGCTGGCATGATGGATCGCCAGCGGCTGACGTCCACCCGGAATCCAGTTCACGTCCATCGGCGTATAAACCTGCTTGCGCATGTTCGCAGCGACCTGCAGCGACCAGGACTCGCCAATGGTCGGCGTCGCGCCAAGCTGGGCGGAGGTAATGAGACCGCTATAAGACAGGAATGTCACTTCGCCGGTCTTGGGATTGACCAGGCTGTTGTCGAAGATCGGGTCTTCCACCGCGTTGAAGAAATTCGCCGAACGCGTCAGCACCGGCTTCTTGCCATCCATGTTCACCGTCACCAGCGAACCGTTGGAACACAGCGCCGAAAAGCCGTTGACCGTATTCGGGAACATGGTCGCGCGACCCGGCAATCCGATCTTCTGCTCGTACTGCATCTTGGTCATGTCGACAACATGCACCGAAGAAGACGGCGCCATGTTGTAGACCAGCGCCCGCTTGCCATCGGCGGTGACGACCAGATTGTTGAGATGGTTGCCGATCAGCATGCGGCCCTGCATCGGAATCTCGGCCACCAGCTTCAGCGTCTTGGTGTCATAGGCCAGCAGATTGTCCTGGCGAATGCCGCGATCGACCTTCGACCACAGCGTCTGCGCGACATAGAAATTCTTGCCCAGCGGATCGAAGGCGAAACTGTCCTGGCCATACATGTTGACCATGCCGATCATCTTGCCGGTATCGCCGTCGAAGATGCGCGTGCCGTCCATGCCGCCGCCGCGGTTCGACAGAACCCAATGGGGCTTGATGTCAGGCAGTGTGTTGACGCTCGGCACCTCGGCCTGGGGCACCGACGCGGAGGCGGCTGGCAAGGTCAGGTCGGTCGGCATGCGCTGCTGCGCCAGCGCGGGCACACTCGCCAGCAGGGCCAACAATGAGGCGCAAACAATTTTCTTCGCTGGCAGTTGCGTCATCGCGTATCCCCCACATCAGGCTCTGTTAAGGACCAAAACAGACGCCCCCCAGTCATTCAAGCGAAATAGTACGCAAATCGCGCGCCAAGCCCTCCGGAAAAACAAGGAGTTACCGCGACTGCACGATCCCTTATCCTAGCGCAGCACCGCGCGATGCGCGAGGGGCGGAATACGGGTTGCGATGGCGAAGGATGAGGCGACGGCGCGCTGACGTCAATCCAGCGCCACGCGGCGCAGCCGCAACGAATTGGCGATCACCGACACAGAACTGAATGCCATCGCCGCGCTGGCGATCACAGGGCTGAGCAGCAGTCCGAAAAACGGATAAAGCAGCCCCGCCGCCACCGGTACGCCCAGCGTATTGTAGATGAAAGCGAAGAACAGGTTCTGCCGGATATTGCCCATCACCGCGCGGCTGAGGGTGCGCGCCCGCGCAATGCCGACAAGATCGCCCTTCACAAGCGTGATGCCCGCGCTTTCCATCGCGATGTCCGTGCCATTGCCCATCGCGATGCCGATATCGGCCGCCGCCAGGGCGGGCGCATCGTTAACCCCGTCACCAGCCATCGCAACCTTGCGGCCCGATGCCTGAAGCCGCCGCACCGCCTCGGCCTTGTTGGCGGGCATCATGTCGGCTTCGAATTCGGAAATATCCAGCCCGCGCGCTACCGCCTGCGCCGTGGCGCGGTTGTCCCCGGTCAGCATGACGATGGACAGGCCCTGCCCGCGCAGCCGCCGCAGCGCTTCCGCTGTCGAGGCCTTTATCGGATCGGCGACCACGATAATCCCGGCGGCCTTGCCGTCCAACGCGAGCAGCATCGCTGTCTGTCCCTGGTCGCGGAACGGTTGCGCCAGGGCTTCCAGCGCCTCATGCGCGATGCCAAGGGATTGCAGCAGGGCGCGATTGCCCAGCGCCACGTCATGCCCGTCGATCACGGCGCGCACGCCCTGGCCCGTCAGCGACCGGAAATCGGATGGAGCCGACAAGCCGATCCGCCTTTCTTCCGCGCCGCGCAGGATAGCCGCCGCCAGCGGATGCTCGCTGCCGCGCCCCAGGCTGGCGGCAAGGCGCAGCAGTTCCGCGCCATCAAATCCCGGCAACGCACGCACATCGATCAATTTCGGACGGCCTTCGGTCAGGGTCCCGGTCTTGTCCACGACCAGCGTGTCCACCTTCTCGAAGCCTTCCAGCGCCTCGGCATCGCGGATCAGTATCCCCGCGCGCGCAGCGCGTCCGGCGCCCGCCATGATCGACATGGGCGTGGCGAGACCCAGCGCACAAGGACAGGCCACGATCAACACGGCGATGGCATTGAGCACCGCATGCGCGATTTTCGGCTCCGGCCCCCGTATCAGCCAGGCCAGCGCCGTCAGGATCGCCACAGCGATGATGGCTGGAACGAACCAGCCCGATACCGTATCGGCCAACCTCTGGATGGGTGCACGGCTGCGCTGGGCGCTGGCGACCATGGCGACGATCTGCGCCAGCATCGTGTCGCGGCCGACGCGTTGGGCGCGCATCAGCAGGCTGCCTGTACCGTTGAGCGTACCACCCGTCACCTTGTCGCCGGGATGTTTCTCCACCGGCAGGGACTCGCCCGTCAGCATCGACTGATCGACAGCGCTGGCGCCTTCCGTCACGACGCCATCGACGGGAATTTTCTCACCCGGCCGCACGCGAAGCACATCGCCCGCCGCGACATCGGCAACGGCGACATCACTTTCGCTTCCATCCTGCGCCACCCGGCGCGCCATCTTGGGCGTCAGGTCGAACAGGGCGCGCAGCGCATTGCCGGTTTGCGAACGCGCCCGCAATTCCAGCACCTGTCCCAGCAGCACCAGCGTGGTGATGACAGCGGCGGCCTCGAAATACACATCGGGCGTGCGGCCGGAGAAGCGCGCGAACCACGCGGGGAACAGCGTCACTGCCACGCTGTAGCCGAAAGCGACCCCAACGCCGAGCGCGATCAGGGTGAACATGTTGAGGCTGCGGTTGCGCAACGAATCCCAGCAGCGCTGGAAGAAGGGCCATCCCGCCCACAGCACCACCGGTGCGGCCAACGCCAGTTGAAGCCAGCGCCCGCCCACGCTGCTCATCAGCATGTGTAGCGGCATGAAGACATGACCCAGCATCTCGCTTGCCAGCAGGGGCGCGGACAGCACCACCCCAACCCAGAAGCGGCGCGTCATGTCCGTCAGTTCGGGATCAGGCTTGTCGGCAGGCGTAACCGCCAGCGGCTCCAGCCGCATGCCACAGATCGGGCAGTTACCCGGGCCGCGCTGCCGGATCTGCGGATGCATCGGACAGGTATAGATGGCATCCAGCTCCGCCACGACCTGCGGCGCGGTGGAATGGCAATGACCGGCATGATGGGCAGAATGATCGCGCATGGCCCGTACTATATGTATTATCGTGCCTCGGCTGGATTCACCGATGAACCAAATCACTAGGCAGACGAAAGTTTGGAAACTTTTTCTCGCCGTTATTAACTCATAGCCTTTTTGGAATTTGCCCAAACTCTAAGAAACGCAGAACAAGGATTGGCGCTTACAGCGAAGTTTGACGTTCGCCGCGAAGAACGAGTAGTGCTTATGTTGGGTCTTGAACCGGCAATTTAACCACCCGATCTTTGCCTCGGCTCACATCAGGTGAACCGAGCGCTACATTTGGTGCAGGCGCGTGGAAGCGGCAAGTTCACGCCGCCATAATCCTTACCCCAGAGACGAGTCCAGAAGCGTTTATCGCGCCTCAGCTTTTCCTCTGCTGCAAAATCCGTAAAGGCCGGCCAGCCGCACTTGTAGCACTTGCTGTTGAAAAGCCAGACACTTGGTAGAAAGCCAACGAAGGCGATCGCTGATGGCCAAAAATAGCCCAATGGCCAACCGATGAAGCACGCGAGAAAAAAAAGAGCACTTATAGCGGCCGCAAACCATTGCCAACGCCGCGCAATCTGCAAGCGCCTTGGGAACTTAGAACCAGGGTCACCAACAAAACTCATGTGATTAGAAAATGGCATTGCGCCATTTCTGCAAACCGAAAATCTTCAATTCCCAAACCGTCGAAATTTCCCAATAAAATCAACGGACCTGGCGACCCCGGCTGGATTCGAACCAGCGACCTGCCGCTTAGAAGGCGGCTGCTCTATCCAACTGAGCTACGGAGTCGTGTATCGGAACGTCCTATAGCAGCGTCCCGCCCGCAAGACATGGGGCAATCCGGGCCAGGCGACGCCGTTGCCGCACCATCCACAGGACGGCTGTCAACCGACTGATCCGGCAGGCTTAATTGGCGGGTGCCTCTGCGGGGGGCGCGGCGCCGTCGCCCACTGCCGGGGCAGGCGGTTCGGCTGCTTCCGGCGCGGTCCCCGCTGCGGGCTGGACCGCGCGTACAGGCGCCGGTCTGGAGGGGGCGGGCGCGGCAACGCCCGTGCCGCCCGACAGATAGGAACTGAACACCCAGCCCTGACGGATCTTGCCGTCCAGGCCGGTCACCTCGACCTCGGTCCAGCTTCCCTGCCGCGCGCCGATGGTCACGCTCGCGCCCTTAGTCAGCCGCTGCACCACCGCACCATTGGTCGAAGGCGTGGCGCGCAGATTCACACTGCGATCCACAAAGGCGGTCTCTTTCGGCGCGGGCGGCGGCGCAGGTGGCGCCTGTGTTTCAGCCATCGGCGCAACGGCGCCATTCATATTCAGTCCCAGGCTGCCCGCCGCATCGGAAATGCCCGCACGCATCTCATATGGCATCAGGGAAACCATCTTGGGCCAGAACAGCACAAGCGACATCACCAGCGAGACCACGACAACTACATCGCGCACGAGCCGCAGATTGGCGCGGCGCACCGACTGTTCCTCGATGCCGCCTTCGGCCCAGGCGGTGCTGGCGCGCACATTCGCTTCCGGCCAGTACTGCATGCGCAACTGCTCGATGGAGGCGCGCGCCTGCGCCAGTTCGGCCTCGCGGCCCACCAGCACATTCTGCAACGCCGTAATCTCGCCGCGCAGCCGGTCGACATAGGCATCATCGGTGGCGCGGCGGCCATTATTCTCCTTGCGCGCGATT
>JAFIHO010000165.1 GCA_017849395.1 Hyphomicrobiales bacterium | reverse complement strand
GGACCATCTTTCGTGATCATCAAGCCGAGATAAAGCACCCCGATATAAGGACGCCCGCGTTCCGCGAAGGCGGCGACGGTCGGCTTGATGAACTTCTCCATCGCGACGGCTTCAAGTGTGGGCGGCAGAACGGGGGCGGGCGAATAGGCGCCCATGCCGCCGGTGTTGGGGCCGGTGTCGCCATCGCCTACACGCTTGTGATCCTGCGCGCCCGCCAGCGGGATCACATTCACGCCATCAGACAGGGCGAAGAAGCTGGCTTCCTCCCCCTCCATGAATTCTTCCACCACGATCTCATGACCGCTGTCGCCGAAGCCACCTTCGAACATGAAATCGATGGCCTTATCCGCTTCGCTCTTGCTGGTGGCGATGATGACGCCTTTGCCCGCCGCCAGACCGTCCGCCTTGATGACCACGGGATGGCCCACCCCGTCCGCGAACGTCTTTGCGGAAACCGGCTCACGAAAGCGCCGATAGGCTGCGGTGGGAATGCCGGCCTCAAGGCACAGATCTTTCACAAAGCCCTTGGAGCCTTCCAGAATCGCGGCAGCCCTGGATGGGCCCAGCGCGCGGATCCCCGCCGCCTCCAGAACGTCCCACAAGCCGCCCACCAGTTGCGCATCGGCGGCGATCACCGCGAAATCGATGCTGGTTTCCACGGCGAACTTTGCCAGCGCCGCAAAGTCCGCCGCCGGGATCGGTACGCATTCGGCAATCGCCGCGATTCCCGCGTTGCCGGGCGCGCAATACAGCTTCGTGAGCAACGGGCTGGCCGCCAGCGCCCAGGCCAGCGCATGTTCGCGGCCACCCGAACCCACAAGAAGAATCTTCACGACAACCTCGTCATTCCCGATCCCCGCCCTGTATCATCCCCCGGGGAGCGAAGCGACCAAATATTGCCCCGGGAGCCAAACGGCCAGACGTTGCATCACCGATGAACGAAGCACCTCTTTCCAATCTGCCCGAATATTCGGTGAGCGAAGTCTCCGGTGCCCTCAAGCGCGTGGTTGAGGAACAATTTGCCTTTGTGCGGGTGCGCGGTGAGGTGAGCGGGCTGAAATTCCACTCATCCGGTCATGTCTATTTTGACCTGAAGGATGAGAAGGCTTGCCTCAACGCGGTGATTTGGCGCGGTTCTGTAAGCCGCCTTCAGGTCCGGCCGGAAGCGGGACTAGAAGTGATCTGCACAGGCAAGTTGTCTACATATCCGGGATCGTCGCGCTATCAGATCATCGTCGAACAGGTTGAACTGGCAGGCTTGGGCGCGTTGATGGCGATGCTGGAGGAGCGCCGCAAGCGCCTCGCCGCCGAAGGATTGTTCGATGCAGCACGCAAGAAGAAGTTGCCCTTCCTGCCCGGCGTGGTGGGAGTCATCACCTCGCCAACCGGCGCGGTCATCCGCGACATCATGCACAGGCTCGAGGCGCGATTCCCGCGCCGGGTACTGCTGTGGCCGGTCGCGGTGCAGGGCGAGCGCGCCGCAGCGGAGGTGGCTGCGGCCATCGCCGGTTTCAATGCGCTGCCTCAGAGATTTCCCCGGCCCGATGTTCTGATCGTGGCACGGGGCGGCGGCTCGGTGGAAGATTTGATGGCCTTCAATGACGAAGCGGTGGTACGCGCCGCCGCCGCCAGCGCCATCCCGCTGATCTCGGCTGTGGGGCATGAGACGGATACAACCCTCATCGATTTCGCCGCGGATATGCGTGCGCCCACGCCGACGGCCGCCGCCGCAATGGCTGTGCCGGTGCGCGCCGAATTGCTGGTGCAGACGCTCGACTATCAACGGCGGCTGTTGAACTGTTTCGCAAAGGGTCTGGAAGACCGGAGGCGCCACCTGGCCCAGCTGGCTCGGGTGCTGCCGAAACCGGACGCGCTGTTCGCAGCGCCGCGCCAGCGGCTGGATCATGCCGGGGAGCGCCTGGGCGGGGCGCTGCGGCGCAATCTGTCGGAGCACCGCGCCGGATTTTTGAAGGCCGCCGCGTTGTTGCGGTCCAGGACGATTGCCGACCGCGTGAGACTCGGGCGAGAAAGGCTGGCGACCCTTAACATTCGTGCGAACAGGGCCCAGGTCTCCCGGCTGGGAGAAGCAGGAAAGCATCTATCGGGATTGTCACGGGTTCTGGAAGGCATTTCCTATCGCGCCGTGCTGGAACGCGGTTTTACGCTGGTCAAAGGTGCGGACGGTCAATTGCGCCGCCGAGCCGAATCCATCAGGGCAGGTGAGATATTGATCCTGAACTTCGCCGATGGCGAAACGAAGGCGATCGCGGGCGACGGCGATGGTAAGCCCCTCAAAATATCGCCCAAGAGACGGAAATCTCCTTCGGATCAGGGCTCGCTTTTTTGACCCCCGGCGCGATATTCTAACGGCATGAACAGGATGGAACGCGATCAGGGTGAGGCGAGGCTTCGCTATCTCGACGGCGAGTACGAAATTCTCGTACCCGGCGCCTATGTTGTATGCGCCCTGACTGCGACACAGATCCCGCTGGAGGCGCTCCGCTATTGGAGCGTGGATCTTCAGGAAGCCTATGCCAGCCCCGCGGCGGCCACGCGACGTATGCAGGAACAGGGCATGGTCCCGAAGTGAGGCGGCGCGCCTTCCTGGGGCACACACTGGCTTTTGCGGCTATGCCCGTCATGGCCACCGAACCACGTTTCCACCTCACGGGATCGATGGAGCAGGGGAGCCTGGTGATCGGCGCCGCCCCGCCCGGTTCCGTCGCGGCCCTGGATGGACGGCCGTTGCACGTGACGCCGAACGGGCGTTTCGCATTCGGTTTCGCCTTCGACCAGACCCGCGCATCCCTTGTGACGGTGCGCTATCCCGATGGCGGTGGAGACAGCAGGTCTTTCACACCGGTCGTGCGACAGTACGAAACGCAGGCTGTTAACGGCTTGCCGCAGAACACCGTGACGCCGCCGCCGGAAGTCCGGGTACGCATCGAGAAGGAAGCGGAAGACATCTATCTCGCGCGGCTGACCGACAGCGACGGCGCGGATTTCGCCTCGGGCTTGGACTGGCCTGCGCCCGGCATCCTGAGCGGCATTTTCGGCAGCCGCCGCATCGATAATGGCGTTCCGATGGCGCCGCATTTCGGGGTGGACATGGCCGCGCCCACCGGCACGCCCATCCGCGCGCCGGCCGATGGTCGGATCAGCCTTTCCGCCGACCATTTCCTCAATGGCGGGTTCACGCTGATCGATCACGGCCAGGGCGTTTCCACAAGCTATCTGCATCAGAGTATGCGGCATGTGGCGGCGGGCGATTTGGTGAAACGGGGGCAGCTCATCGGTCTAATCGGCCAGACCGGGCGCGCGACAGGCCCACATCTCCACTGGGCGATGAATTGGTTCCAGCAACGGCTCGACCCTTCGCGATCAACGCGGAAATCCGCGCCTGAAGCCCTGTAAGCGCGCCGGGCTGCCATTTCGGACCGTTCGGCTAATTCGCAGGACCTTTGCCCCAGCGCCGGTGAATCCACAGCCATTGTGTCGGGTCTGCCCGGACCAACTCCCCTATACGGTCATTGATCGCTGCCGTGAGCGCACGTGTATCGGCAGCCTCGTCTCCCGTAGGCACGAAATCCAGGCCGGGATGGATCGTGACCTCGAACTGCGAACCACCCACGCGCCGGTTGCTGGCAAACAGGATTCTCGCGCCCAGTTTCAACACAAGCGCCGCGGGCACGGGTGTTGTCATGGCGTCATGGCCGAGAAACGGCACAGCCATACCTTCGTCATTCTTCTGATCCACCAGCATGTAGATCGCCTTGCCGCCACGCAGTTGGGAAAATATCTTTCGCGCGCCGCTGTGTTTGCCGATCTGTTCCGTCGGGCCGCGCAGGGCCCGCTGCTTGGCGATCCAGCGGGCGACATAGGGATTATTGGGATGGCGCACAACAGTTGCACCTTCGAAGCCTAACTCCCGCCCGGTGATCGGCATCATCTCCCAGTTGGCGAGATGACCCGACAGAAACATCACGCCGTGCCCTTCCGCGAATGCGCGTGCGGCGTTGGCATTATCGATCACCTTGATACGCTCGCCGACGCGGAACTTTTCAAGATGGGGATCTTCCGCAACGACCCGGCCCAGATTGTCCCACATTGCCATTCGCAGGGCGTTGCGCCAGGCGCCGTTCTTCCCGGGAAAGGCAAGCGCGATGTTTGCTCGCGCAATCCGATCCGGCGGCAGGCGGGAGAATATATTGCGGCCAATCCAGCCGCCCAGGGCAGAGGCCGCGTCCAGCCCAATGACGCGAAACAGTGCCATGAAGGCGAAGAATATTGATGCTTCTGCCGCGTATCGCAGTTTTTTACGTACAGTGAGAGTTGGTGCGGTCATCGGGCGTTCGCGCTAGACCGCTCCCACAAAGCTGTCAAGCAAGTGGGATATTGCCATATTGTCATCAAAGACAGCGCGCACTGGAAGTATGGTGATGCCGAAACGCTGTTCCGGCCGCAGGCGCACGAAATCTTTTTCGGTGGTAACCAGTGGCGCGCGCCCGGCTGCGACCCGCAGAGCTGAAATTTCGTCTGTCCGATAGCGATGATGGTCTGCGAAGAACCGCGATCCGCCAATCACCGCGCCTGCTTCTTTCAGAGACGTGATGAATTTTTCAGGACGGCCGATGCCCGCGAAAGCAAAGACCGATTTACCGCGCAATGTGCCGTTACCGGCCCTCAGGCGGGCCCGGATGATGGGACCTTTGAAACCACCGAGGTCGGGCAGGCCATCGCCCATGACGATCACGGCGTGGGCGCGCGCCAGGCCCTCTGACACCGGCTCGCGCAACGGTCCGGCGGGCAGAATTAGGCCGTTAGCGAAGCCGGTCTCTCCATCAACTACGACCAGCGATAGATCCTTGTGCAACGTGAAATTCTGGTGTCCATCATCCATCACGCTCACGTCGGCACCTTGCGCACGTGCAAGGGCTGCTCCGCCGGCCCGGTCGTGCGCGACGATGGTGGGCGCGGTACGCGCCAGCAGCAGTGCTTCATCGCCAACGGCGTCCGCTTCCTTGTTCTCGGTGACAAGAGTAGGACCGCTATCGCGACCGCCATATCCACGAGTCAGGAAAAATGGCTTCCTTCCGCGGGCTATGAGGGCCTCGGCGATGGCTAGGGCGACCGGGGTTTTTCCGCTACCGCCTGCCGTCAGGTTTCCAACACAGATAACCGGTATCGCGGCGTGAAAGGGTCGCGCCGTTCTCGCTTTCCAGGCGACTGTTGCGCCATACAGTTTACCCAGCGGTGAGAGCAGGGCGGCAGCAAAACCCCGCCTCTGCCAAAAGTCAGGCGCGCGCATTGGCCAGCAACATGTCGAGCGCTTCCAGGGTGCGCGCGACCGCACCTGCCTGGGTGGCTGCGCCCCGCGCTGCGGCTTCGCCCGCCGCCTGTGTTGCCGCGGGATCGGCCAATAGCCGCCCTGCCTCCTGCGCGATGTCGGCGCTGGAGGCAACGCCCCCGAAGCCCTGTGCCCCAAGAATGGCCATGAAAGCGTGTGCGGAATTCTCGCGGTGCGGACCGGCCAGCACCGCGCGATGCAGCGCCGCTGGTTCGAGGGGGTTATGGCCGCCCATCGGTACCAACGTGCCGCCCAGGAAACAGAAAGTTGCGAGGCGATAAAACAGGCCCAACTCGCCCATGGTGTCGGCGATATAGATCTGGGTATCCGGGCTGATCGCTTGTTCCTGGCTGCGGCGCGCCGCCGGCCGTCCGCCGCACAGCATTGCGATATCACCGCCGCGTTCGGGATGACGCGGCACAAGGATTGTCAACAGATTCGGCAGTTGCACGCGCAACATGTCATGCGCGGGCAGAACGGTTTCATCCTCGCCCGGATGGGTCTGCGCCGCCAGCAATACGGGGCGTGTTCCGATGGCTGTGCGAAGCCGCGCGAGTTCAGCCTCGTCTGCCCCCAACGGCTGTGCGTCGGCCTTGAGCGATCCCACGACACGAACGTCGCGTGCGCCGAGGTCGCGAAAGCGCGCCGCGACATCCTCATCTTGCGCCAGTACGACGGAAAACGCGCCCAGCAGCGCAGCGGCTGTAGCCTTCGCGCCTGTCCATCCTTGCGCGGACTTTTCCGAAATGCGCGCGTTGACCAGCGCCAGTCTCACGCCCCGCTGCGTCGCCGTCAGAATCAGATTCGGCCAAAGATCGGATTCCACGAACAGGCCAATATCCGGCTTCCAGTGCTCCAGGAAGCGCGCAGTGGCGCGTGGTGTGTCCAGCGGTACGTACTGATGAATCGCGCCTTGTGGCAGACGCGCTTGCATAACGGTAGCGCTGCTGACGGTGCCGCTGGTCACCAGCACCTTGGAACCGCGCTGCAGCAGCTTTTCAATAAGCGGCAGGGCCGAAAGGCTTTCGCCCACGCTGGCGCCATGTACCCACACCAGGTGCCCGGGAGGGCGCGCAATACTGGCAATGCCCTGCCGCTCGCCGAGACGAGCCGGATCCTCTTTGCCACGCGCCGCGCGTTGTCGAAGCAACAATGGCGCGAAAGGCGATGCGACGGTCAGCAGGGACCGCCAGACACAGATGCCGAACGGGATCGCCGTCATGCGGGCTCCGTTTCAGTCAGATTGTGCTGATACAGATTGGCGTATAAACCGCCGCGCGCCATCAGGGCGGCGTGGTCGCCGGCCTCGATCACTTGTCCGCGATCCAGCACATAAATGCGGTCGGCATCCAGCACGGTGGAAAGCCGGTGCGCGACGACGATGGTTGTACGTCCCTTCATCAGCCGCGACAGCGCCTCCTGCACTTGGCGTTCGCTTTCCGTGTCGAGGGCGCTGGTGGCTTCGTCCAGCAGCAGGATTGGCGCACCACGCAACATGGCGCGGGCGATGGCCAGGCGCTGGCGCTGGCCGCCTGACAGCTTCAGCCCCCCCTCGCCAATGCGCGTGTCATAGCCGTTTGGCAGGTCCAAGATGAAATCGTGCGCAGCCGCATTCTTTGCGGCGGCCTCTATATCGGTGCGGGATGCATCCAATTT
>JAFIHO010000164.1 GCA_017849395.1 Hyphomicrobiales bacterium | reverse complement strand
GCCATGTCGCCGAAGGTCTCCCACAGCTTCATGCCGTGATAGGAGGGGCTGGGTTCGCTGAGTGACGGAAATTTGCCGCTGCCCCAGTCGAATTTGCCGCCATCCACGATGACGCCCGCCATGGAGTTGCCATGCCCGCCCAGGAATTTGGTGGCGGAGTGAATGACAATGTCTGCGCCCCATTCGATCGGCCGGATCAGGTACGGCGAGGCCAGCGTATTGTCGATGATGAGCGGTATGCCCGCTTCATGCGCGATCTTTGCCAGCGCCTCGATGTCGGTGATGAGGCCGCCGGGGTTGGCGATGCTCTCGGCGAACAGCGCCTTAGTCCTGCCGTCGATCTGCGCCTTGAAGGTCGAAGGATCGCGCGTGTCGGCCCATTTCACATGCCAGTCGAACTTGGCGAAGCCCTGGCTGAACTGATTGATCGAGCCGCCGTAAAGCTGGCGCGCCGCGACGATGTTGTCGCCGGGCCCCATCAGCGTGTGCAGTGCCAGCAATTGCGCCGCATGACCGGAGCCGCAGGACAGTGCGGCGCGGCCGCCTTCCAGTGCCGCCACGCGTTCCTCCAGCACCGAATTGGTGGGGTTCATGATGCGCGAATAGATGTTGCCGAAGACCTGAAGGTTGAACAGGGCGGCGGCGTGGTCCGCATCCTCGAACACGAAGGCCGTGGTCTGATAGATCGGCGTGGCGCGCGCGCCGGTGGCGGGATCGGGCTGGGCCCCGGCATGGACGCTCAGCGTGTTGAAACCGTAATCGGCCATGGTCGTCTCCTGTTCTATGTCTGTGTGTGGGCGGGCTTATGGACAGCGCCATTCATCCGGTGAATAGCAGGCCATCCGGATTTCTTGATCGGGAAACCGGCAGGCTGGTCAGGTGACGGGATCAAGGTTCAGCCCCCGTTCGACGCGCCCGATCCAGGCGCGGATATGCGGATAATCCGTCAGGTCCAGACCGGCCTGGTGCGCGAAGCGCGTATAGGCAGCCAGTGCGATGTCGGCGAGGGACAACGACCCACCCACGAAAAAGCTGCGCCCGGCCAGGTGATCGTTCATCAGCGCCAGCACCTTGCCGCAGCGGGCGGGCAGGGCCGGGTCGATCTCGCTGTCCGCCTTCTTCAGATAGAATTTCTGGAAGCGCAGCACCGCGATGGCGGGTTCGTGGCTGTACTGTTCCCAGAACAGCCATTGGAACATCTGGGCGCGGTCCCATGGGTCAGACGGGATCAGCGATGTGCCCCGGGCCAGGTGCAGCATGATGGCGTTGGATTGGGCCAGCACGCGATTGTCGGCGAACCGCACCACCGGCACCTGGCCCGCGGGATTCATGGCGAGGAATTCCGGTGCCTGGGTTTCGCCGTTCAGGACACTGGTCTCTACCCATTCATAGGGCAGGCCGAGATGGTCGGCGACATACTTCACCTTCAGGCAGTTGCCCGAGATGGAATCGCCGAACAGTGTCATGGCGGCGTTATCCAGCGACATGGCCCCGCTCGTTCCTCACTTATCCGCCACCTTTCCGCAAAAGCTGGGGCGGACAAGGTGGCCGAGCCCAGCATATTGATTTCTGTTTGGCCCGGAATCCGGCACCCCACCCTCCCTTATCCACCATCGTCCGGGCGGCCGGAGACCGGGGGCGACGGGGAGAATATGGCAAGCAGCGCCGCGCGGAAATGTGGATTTCCCGCGCGGCCGCCATGCTAACGCGCGGGTACGTCTACCGGGGGGATGGTGACGGCGATGGCCTTGCGGTCCTTGCGGCTGATGCCCCACAGGAGGCGCTTCTGTTTGGGGTCCCAGTCGATGGCCTGGCCTTCGAAGGGGATGGGCAAGGTTGCCACCAGTTCCAGGGTCGAGCCTGCCTTTGGCGGGCGCAGGACATAGACCTCAGGCCGGTCATGGCCGGTGACATAGAGAAGGCCGTCATCGCCCCAGGCGCCGCCGGAGGTGCTCATCGGTTTCATGCGTTCCAGCACTGCATCGGGCAGCAGATAGCCGCCGATCCGCCGCCATTGATCGTCGAATTTGACGACGGCGGAATAGCGATGGTCGCGCCCCGGTTCGCCGCCGCGATTGTCATAGTTGGCGAAGCCCGCCCACCAGACGCCATCCTTGCGGCTGATCCATGTCAACGAGCCAATGCCTTCGCCCAGCGAAATGGTGGACAGATGGGTCATCTTTACCGGATCGAAAATCTCGATGGCGCTGGTCATCGGTACCTTGGGGAAGTTCGATGCGGCGCATAGCAGACGGCGCTCCGCCAACGTGCAGGCATTCATGTGCGGGAACAGCGCAGGTTCACCCTGCCATTGCGCGATGCGCTGGCCGGTCTTCAGGTCGTATTTTCCGATGCGCGAATTGTCGATGGCATAGGCATGCGTGCCATCGGAAGATATGCCCTGGCGCGCTTCGTCGGCATCCAGGCTGTGAACGATTTGCGCCTGTGCCGTGCTGCCAAGCAGAAGCAGCGCGGCGATGCCGGCGAGCGATGCGCGCATTATTTCCCCCTAATTGTGTTTCAGGCTGCCGCCCTTGCCGAACAGCAG
>JAFIHO010000163.1 GCA_017849395.1 Hyphomicrobiales bacterium | reverse complement strand
GAAATCGACATCGCCCTCGTCGGGGAACATCTCCGCGATGAAATCGTCGCGATGGCCCTTGATGTTGCGGAAATGGACATTGAAGATTTTCTTGCGGCTGCCGAACCAGCGGATCACATCGCCGATCTCCGCATTCGGGTTCTGCAGATCCTCCGAAATCGTGCCCTGGCAAAAATTGAGGCCGTGATAGGGGCTCTCATACATGCCGACGAATTTTTTCAGCCCGTCAATCGTGCCCAAAACGGTATGGATGCCGCGATACCCTTCCGGCGGCATGCCCGGATCGTGCGGGTGGCAGGCGATGCGCACCTTGTTCTCGTTCGCCACCGGAACAACCGCTTTCAGGAAATAGTCGATGCGCTCCCAATAGGCATCGGCTCCCACCACACCCGCACGGGTCAATGGCGGGTTCTTCGCCACCGCTTCCTTGTAGTTCCAGCGTTCATAGACGGTGTCCCCCCGGCCCTTCACCTCGCTCGACCGCACCACGCCCAGAAGCGACATGTTGTATTTCAATGTGCGAATGCCGGTCCTGGCGCAGGTGCGGATATGGTTCTGGAACGCCTCGATCTCACGCTCCCGCTCCGGCGACTTGGCCAGCATGATGCCGGGATTCTTCTCCCGGTCGATCAGGGACGAAGTGAGCAGCACACTGTCCACGATCTCGACCTTCAGCTTCCACTTGGCGGCCAGTTCGAGCATCTTGTTCATCTCTTCCACCGTGGGATAGAGACGCGTGGGATCGGTCCGCTCGGGGCTGGTGCACACCGCGTCCACACCATAGCGCGTCACCCAGGAGGCGCTGCGGTCGGTCAATGTGCCGAACTGGTGCCCCAGCCGCGCCTTCAGCGGAGGCAGTCTGGTGCTGGCGCAGGATGCGGGCGCGCCCTGCTGCGCGGCGGCTTCGGGCGCCTGGGCGGCGGATACGGCAAGTCCCGCCGCACCGGCTCCGGCGGCGGTAAAGAATGAACGGCGATCCATCTGTTTCTCCTCCTGTCAGTTATCGACCGGCACAAGGCCGGATTTCTCTATGGCTTCACGGCCCGCATGGCCATGCAGTTCATCCAGCAAAAGCCCCGCATCCTTGTTCTGCACGCGCGCCGACAGCGACGCGGCATAGATGGTGGTCATCTGGATTTCGTCGGGCAGCGGCAGCGCAGTCACGCGCTTGTCCGGCAGCATTTCGCTGATCAGGGTCACGCCCAGGTCGGCCTCACCCTTCGCCACTGCGTCAGAAATATCCGCACCGCGCCGGGTCAATACCGCCTTGCCCTTTACCTGATCGGCTATGCCCATCTTCTGCGCCACCGACAGAAGGAACGCGCCGCTCACCGCACCGGTGGCGGGATCGACATAGGCAATGGATTTCGCCGCCAGCAATGTTTTCTTCACCGCGGCCGCATCGGACAGGTCTGGCCGGGGTGTACCCGCCTTTACCGCGACACCCTCGACCATGCGCGCGATACGGAAACGCGGGCCTGCCACAAGGCTTTTCTGTGCGAGGGTCTCCACCACCTGCGCCGTGCCGATCACCAGGTCATAGGTTTCGCCAGCTTCCGTACGGTCCTGTACGCCGCCAGCCGTGTCCGTCGTCACTGTGACCGTTACGCCGTGTCGCGCACCGAAATCCGCGGCCAGCGCCCGCACGGGCACCGCCAACCCTGCGCCGGTCAACACCTTCAATTCAACCGCCGCGCAGGTCTGCGACGTCGCTACCCATGCCACCGCCGCCAGAACCGGGATCGCAAAGCGCCGCATGTTATTGTGCAACGAAGACAAGACCGGATTCCCGGATGGCGATCTGTCCGCCGGGTCCGCGCAATTCGGCAAGGAATTTTTCCGCCGCCGCTGGATTCGCCGCGCTGCTGCCCAGCGCTGCGGTATAGACCGTGTCCATCTGGATGTCGGAGGGCAATGCCCCAACCAGCATTACACCCGGATTGGGCAGCAATTCGCTCGCCAGCGTGACGCCGATTTCCGCCTCGCCCACCGCCACCGCAGCAGCCACATCGCCGCCCGTCTTGCGCAGCACGGCCTTGGCATTGACCTGGTCCGTAATGCCCATCTGCCTCAACAGGCCAAGAAAATAGGGTCCCGCGATTCCGCCCGCTGCCGGATCGACATAAGCCACCGATTTCGCCGTCAGCAGAGTCTGCCTGACGGCCGGTGTGGTCGAGATATCCGGCTCAACCGCCCCTTTTTTCACGGCCAGCCCTGCCATCACCTTGGCGATATCGGTGCGCTCGGGCGCAACCAGCTTCTCCCGCACCAGCGTCTCCATTGCCGCGGAGGTCGCGAGCACCAGATCAGCCTTCTCGCCGCCCTCCAGCCGCTTTTGCACGCCGCCCGTCGTATCGCTAACCACGACAACCTTGGTCCCGGTCTGTTTCTGGAACGCGGCGGCGACCTGACGCACCGATGCGGTCATGCCTGCGCCCGTCATCACCTTCAGATGTTGTGCCAGCGCCGGGGCAGACATCCCCAAGCCTGCGGCGACAGCCACCGCAGTTACGAGCGTGCACTTTTTCATGGATTTACGGCCCGGCTGCGTGGCGTTTGACGGAGCAAGGTTTTATCAGAGATAAGGGGATCGCGGCAACAAAAGGGGCTTTATGGCGTACATTCTCGCACATGCAGCAATGCGTTTGGTGAAAGCGGCGGCCGAAGCAAGACAATGATCGATATTCTGCAACTCGTAACCCTGCGCCCTGAAGTGCAGGCGGAGCTGGCGGCCCGTTACCGCCTTCACAGCATGAAGGACCTGGATCACGTGGCGGACCGCATTCGCGGCGTCGTCACAAATGGCCATATGGGTCCGCCGCCCGCCGTCATCGACCGTCTGCCGAAGCTGGAGATCATCGCATCGGCCAGTGTCGGCTATGACGGCATTCCGGTGGAATATGCCCGGTCCAAGGGCATTCCCGTCACCAATACCCCGGATGTGCTGAACAACGATGTCGCCGACCTTGCCATCGCGCTGATGGTGATGACGGCGCGCGGGCTTGTGGCCAATGACCGCTATGTGCGCGCCGGGCGCTGGCCGAAGAAAGGCGAATTTCCGCTCGCCACCACGGCCAGCGGCAAGCGGCTGGGCATTCTGGGCCTGGGCCGCATCGGCAAGGCCATCGCGCGTCGCGCCGAAGCGATGGACATGACCATCGCCTATCACACCCGCAACAAGGTGGCGGATGTGCCGTACAAGCATTATCCCGATCTGGTGGAACTGGCGAAGGACAGTGATTTCCTCATCGTCATCATTCCTTCGACGCCGCAGACCAAGGCGATCGTCAGCAAGCAGGTGATCGAGGCGCTGGGACCGAAGGGCATTCTGATCAATGTCGCGCGCGGCGCGGTGGTGGACGAGGATGCGCTGGTCGAGGCG
>JAFIHO010000162.1 GCA_017849395.1 Hyphomicrobiales bacterium | reverse complement strand
GTCGCGAGGCTGGCATCGAACATCCCGGTGCCCGACAGCCAGCTCCACAGCAGCATGAACAGTGTCAACGCCACCCAGCGTGGCGCGGCATGTCCGATCAGCAGCGCCAGGCCACCCGTGATAAGCGCCGCCGCACCGATCAAGGTGCCCACGGCGGTGACGAAGATCGCAAGCTGGCGGTTGTGCGCCGCCAGCGCCGGTTCGGTCCAGGCATAGACGGCGGGCGGCGTTTCCGCCGCGCCCACGCGCACCGCAAGGCTGACCGACGTGACCGGCGGCACGATCACGCGCCACGCACGGCGGCCATAGCCGCTGGCCGTTTCCACCGTCGCGCCGGAATCGGCCACCACGGCAAGGATCGAAGGCCGCATCGGAAGCGGCAGCACCCGCAGCGCCGAGGCAGGGGGCTGGCCCGCCAGCAGCACGCGGCTGGCGGCACGCTGGGTGGTGTTGGACACGTTGAGGATGTACCAGGCCGACCCGTCTGGCTCGCGGCCGCCCGGCGCGCGATAGGGCGACAATGCCGGTTTCAGGTCGAGCACATTGTCCGTCTTGCCGAAATCGATCTGGGGCGGGCGCGGCGGCGCGGCGGCAGCCGCCAGCGCCGTGAACGCGAACAGGACCAGGGCGAGGAGACGAATGAACGGCATGGAGTCCTGGTTATCGTATATCGCATCCGCTGGGGACGCGGCCGGACCATAAAGCGGTTCCAGGAAAACTGTATAGCGGTTTTCCCGCCGGAACCGCGATAAAACAATGAGATAGGCCCTGGCGCGGGTCAGCTCGGCTGGACCTCGTCCTCCAGCAGCGCAAACAGAAGATGATCCGCCCAGACGCCGTTAATAAGCAGATAACGGCGCGCCAGCCCTTCCTGGCGGAACCCGCATCGCATCAGAAGACTCTTGGACGCCTCATTGCCCGTCAGGCACGCAGCCTCCATGCGATGCAGCCCCAGGGTGCGGAACACGAACGGGATCAAAGCCTTCACCGCCTCGGTCATGTGACCGCGGCGCGCGAAACGCTCGCCGATCCAGTAGCCCAAGGTGCAGCATTGCGTTACTCCGCGCCGCACATTCGACAGGGTGCAGCCGCCCATCAGCTGGTTGTCATTCTCGCGCAGCACGAAGAACACATAGGCCGAATCCAGCCGCGTCTCCTTGTTGTAGCGCTTGATGCGGCGGCGGAAAGCGCCCCTTGTCAGTTCGTCATCGGCCCAGACCGGCTCCCAAGGCGTCAGGAATTCGCGGCTCTCGCCGCGCAACCTTGCCCAGGCGGCGAAATCGGCCATGCGCGGATAGCGCAGATAGACGCCCTTGCCCCGCAGCACGGGCTGCAGCCCGCCGGGGAATGTAAGACCCCGCATGAAGGCGATGGGATTGGCGCGGGCGAACTGCGCCTTCACTATTCGGCCGCTGTCGCCAGCGCGCCGAAGCGGCGCGCGAAATGGTCATGCGATTCTAGCCGGGACACCGGACCGACGGCGGCGATGGCGGGCAACGAACTTTGCATCACAGAAGCGGCATAACGCTTTACCGCCGCCGCGTCTATGGCGTCGATCTGGGCGACGATCTCCGCCACCGTCTGGACCCGGCCCAGGGCGAACATCTGCCCCGCGATAAGTTCGGCGCGAGCGGCGGGGCTTTCCAGACCCATCAAAAGGCCGGCCCTGATCTGGGCGCGGGCGCGGGCCACTTCGGCTTCGGTGACATCGCCCGCGACCGCCGCCATCTCGCCCGCCACCACGGCGGAGATTTCGCCCGCCTCGGCTTCGCCGGTGCCCACATAGACCCCGAGAAAACCGGAATCCTGGAATCCGCTGGAGAAAGCGTAGATCGAATAGCAAAGACCGCGCTTCTCGCGCGCCTCCTGGAACAGCCGCGAGGACATGCCGCCGCCCAGCACCGTGGCATAGACCTGCGCCACGTAATAATCGGGATCGGCGTTGGACAGGCCCGGAAAGGCATAGGCGATATGGGCCTGCTCCAGATCCTCGGCCAGCCGCACTTCGCTGCCGACATAGCGGGCGGCCGGCATGGCGGGCACCGCGCCCGGACGAAGCCCGCTAAACTTTTCTTCCGCCATCCGCACGATTTCCGCATGAGAGACCGCGCCAGAGGATACCAGCGTCATGCCTTCGGCGCGGTACTGGGCGTTCATGTAGGAGGTCAGCATCTCCCGGTCGAAGGCGGTCACCGTCGCCTCCTCGCCCAGGATCGGCCAGCCCATCGCCTGGTTCTGATAGATCGCCGATTGCAGATGATCGAAGATGATGTCGTCCGGCGTATCGCGCGCCTGGCCAAGCTCCTGCAACACCACCTGGCGCTCGCGTTCGATCTCCGCCGGTTCGAAAGTCGGATGCGTGAGAATGTCCGATATGATGTCGAGCGCGACCGGCACATCGGCCTTCAACACGCGCGCATGAAAAGCAGTCTGCTCGCGGCTGGTATACGCGTTGAGGTTGCCGCCGACGGCTTCGATCTCTTCCGCAATGGCGCGCGCGCTGCGCGTCTTCGTGCCCTTGAACGCCATGTGTTCGAGCATGTGCGAGACGCCCATTTGCGGCTTCGTCTCGTTGCGCGCGCCGGTGTTCACCCACACACCAAGCGCGGCGCTCTCCAGACCCGGAACCGGGTCCGTTATTATCGTTAAACCATTGGAAAGTTTGGAAATTTCAAGGGTCATCCCCGCAGTCTAGAAGAGATGAAGGAGCGAATCAAAGACAGTTCTTTGGGCAGAATTTCCATTTTTTCGGTCCGGTTTTTCAGGCCGGAAAGCCGTGCCGGAACGGGGGGTTGGCTGCCTATGGCCTGGGCCACCGCGTCCGGGAACTTGGCCGGATGTGCGGTGGACAGAATTACAACCGGAGCGTGTCCGTGGCCCATTTTCCGGGCCGCCGCGAGGGCCACCCCGGTATGCGGATCGATGATGCGGCCGGTGCGGGCATGCGTGTCGGCAATGGCGGCGCGCGTCTCATCATCATTCGCCGCGAAGGCGCTGTAGCGGTCGCGCAGCGCTTCGATCACGGCGCGCGGCAGCACCAGCTTGCGGTCGCGGGCAAAGTCGCTCATTGCGGCGGCGGTCCAGTCGGCATCACGGCCCGACGCCTCGAACAGCGCGCGCTCGAAGTTCGACGCGACCTGGATATCCATCGACGGGCTGATGGTGGGCTGCGCCGCGCCGCTAGCATAGACGCCGTCATTCAGGGCGCGCGCCATGATGTCGTTGCTGTTGGTGGCGATGACGAGGCGGGCGACGTCCAGCCCCATGCGCGATGCCGCTTCCCCCGCGAAGATGTCGCCGAAATTGCCGGTGGGCACCACGAAGGTCGCGGGCTGTCCCAGCGCCGCCGTGGCAGTGAAGTAATAGACAGCCTGCGCCGCGATGCGCGCGAAATTTATCGAATTGACGGCTGTGAGGCTGACCTCCTGCGCGAACGCCGTGTCCGCGAACAGATCCTTCACGATGGATTGCGCGTCGTCGAATGTGCCTTCCAGCGCGATATTGTGGACATTGGCATGCGGCGAGGTCGTCATCTGCAGCCGCTGCACGTCGCTGACCCGACCCTTCGGATGCATCACGAAAACCTGGATGTTGGGCAGGCCGCCCAGCGCCGCGATGGCGGCAGAGCCGGTATCGCCCGAGGTCGCCGCCACCACGGTGGCGCGTCCGCCGCGCTTGGCCAGCGCGCGCGCGAAAAGGCGGCCCAGGATCTGCAACGCGATGTCCTTGAAGGCCAGGGTCGGCCCGTGGAACAGCTCCAGCAGATATTCGTCCTTGGCCGTCTCCACCAGCGGCGCGATGTCCTTTGCGTCGAAATCCGCATAGGCCGCCTCGATATCGGCGCGCAGTTCGTCGGCGCTGAACGATCCTTCCGTGAAGCGCGACAGGATGGCGAAGGCCACGTCCTGATAGCGCGCACCCCTGAAGGCCGCGATTTCGGCGGCGCCCAATTGCGGCCATGCGGTGGGAAGATAGAGCCCGCCATCCGGTGCAAGGCCCGCCAGCAGCACATCCGCAAAACTCGCCTGCGGGGCCCGCCCGCGCGTGGAAAGGAATTTCATGGCGCGGTTTATAGGGCTCCGGTCATCGCCAGACCACCCTCATCTGAAGGCGATCCGGCCCCTGGAAACATGATAGGCGACCCAGATGCCCAACAGCCCCGCGGCCAGGCAGAACCAGGTGATGGCATAGTTGAGATGCTCATTGCGGAAACTCACCACCGTCTGGCCGCCCTTGGGCCAGCCGCCCGGATTGGGCGTGGCGTCGGCCTCGACCAACACGGGCGCGGCCAGGGCCAAACGGTCGGCGGCAGCGATACCTGCAAGGTCGCGCGCATACCAGATGCGATGCGCCAGGTCGGGCGCTGGCGTGAACGAGCCAGGCAGGTCGGGCACGCGCCATACGCCGGTCACGCTGGTCTCGCCCTCCACATTGCCTTCGGCGCGGCTGTCGGGCTTGAGCTTTTCCTTCGGTACCTCGCCACGATCCACCAGCAGCACCCGGCCACGATCGGTAAAGGGCGTCAGCACATGATAGACCGCGTCACCGCCCGGGGCCGTGGCGAACACATAGGCCTCTTTCGCGTGATCGAAGCGGCCGGTCAGCATGACCCTGCGATACATGGCGTCCTCGGCATCCAGTTTCAGCACGGCATCCAGCGGGATGGGTTCCGCAGCCATGTGCCCGTTCACCTGCGCGATCTGCGCCAGCTTGCCCTTGCGCCGTTCGAGCTGCCAGAAGCCCAGCCCCAGCAGGATCGACAACATGATTGCCGTGGCGATGGTGAAGCCTGGATAGGGGCGGAACGTCATTCGACGCGCCCCTCGCCCGCCTTGTTCTTGTATTGCAGCACCAGCAGCGCGGATTTGGAGAGCCGCAGGAAGCCGAGCGTGAGGATCACGATCAGCGGTCCCCACAACACCGCATGAACCCAATAGGGCGGCGAATAGGTGAACTCCACATACAGAGCCCCACCCGCCACAAGAGCGCCCACGATCAGGATGCCGAACACCGCAGGGCCATCGCCCGCATCGAACATCGCATAGTCCAACCTGCAGGACGGACAGGACTTGTTCAACGCCAGATAGCCGCGGAACAGCTTGCTCCCGCCGCAGCGGGGGCACAGCGAAAGAAGAATGGCCTTGATTGTCGAGGGCGCTTGCGTGGCGTTAGCACGTTACCGACCCTTCGCCCCACACGTAGATGCAGGCGAAGAGAAACAGCCACACAACGTCAACGAAATGCCAGTACCAGGCGGCAGCCTCGAAGCCGAAATGGCGGGTCGGGGTGAAATGACCGGCCTGGGCGCGGAACAGGCACACGATCAGGAAGATCGTGCCGATCAGAACATGGAAACCATGGAAACCGGTCGCCATGAAGAAGGTCGATCCATAGATCGCCTGCAGGTTGCCGGCGCCCGCCGCCAGCGCGACATGATCGGGATCCTCCAGCGGCACCAGCGGCAGATGGTTCTGGAAGAAGCCGAAGGTGAAGGGCGCATGGGCATACTCATAGGCCTGGATCGCCGTGAAGCAGAGACCCAGAGCCACGGTCAGGGCCAGCCCCTGCACCGCGCCCTTCTTGTCCCCGGTCTGGATGGCGTGATGCGCCCAGGTCACCGTGGTGCCGGAGGTGAGCAGGATCAGCGTGTTCAGCAGCGGCAAATGCCAAGGGTCGAGCGTGACCACGCCTTCCGGCGGCCAGGTCGCAACGCCGACATCGGCATGGAAGATCGCGGCGTTGAAGAACGCCCAGAACCAGGCGACGAAGAACATCACCTCCGAGGCGATGAACAGCAGCATGCCGTAACGCAGATGCAGCTTCACAACCGGCGTGTGAACACCCTGCACCACGGATTCGCGCACCACATCGCGCCACCAGCCCGCCATGGTGAACAGCACCAGGCCCAGGCCGATCAGGAAAATCCAGGGCTGCCCGTTCACGGGCAGGCCGAAGAAGCCAGTGTAATCCTTGTGCATCCAGAACACGGCGCCCGTCAGCATCACGAAAGCGGCGGCGGAGCCGACGACCGGCCAGGGGCTGGGATCAACCAGGTGATAGTCGTGCTTGACGTTGCTGCTCATTGTCTTGACCCCTCTAGCGGCCGATACTTTCGTGCCATTGCACGATTGACATCAGGAAAAACAGGACGGCGATCCCGATAAGGGCGAACGCCAGCGCGATGTTGCGCTTGCGGCGTTCCCTTCCTGCGCGATCGTCGTCATCACTCACAACCACTTGTCCAGCGACGGCACACCCGCCAGCTTCTCGATGATAAGGCTGGCGAACACAGCCGCCAGATATAGCAGGGACACACCGAACAAACGGTGGGCGGCGGGCTCTTTCACTTCGTCCGTCTCGCGGAACGTCGCGATGGCTTCCCACAGGAACCACAAGCCGATCAGCAGGGCGGATGCCAGATAGAGCGGCCCGCCCGCGCCCGTGAGGACGGGAGTCAGGCCCAGGGGCACCAGCACCAGCGTGTAGATCAGGATCTGCAACCGGGTATGCGATTTGCCCTTCACCACCGGCAGCATCGGCACGCCCGCGCGAGCATAATCTTCGGACCGCCACAAAGACAGCGCCCAGAAATGCGGCGGCGTCCACATGAAGATGATCGCAACCAGGAGCAGCGGCGTCAGCGACAGCGAACCCGTCACCGCGGCCCAGCCGATGGCCGGCGGCAGCGCGCCCGACAATCCGCCGATCACGATGTTCTGCGGCGTGCGGCGCTTCAGCCAAAGCGTGTAGACGCCGACATAAAACAAGATCGTGAAGGCCAGCAGCGCCGCGGCGGGCACGCCGACGAACAGCCACATGACCGATACCGACGCTACCGACAGCATCCAGCCGAACACCAGCACGTCTTCGCGCGCGATGGCGCCGGCAGGGATGGGACGCTTGCGCGTGCGCGCCATCACCGCGTCGATGTCGCTGTCATACGCCATGTTCAGCGCACCCGATGCCCCCGCCCCGATGGCGATGCAGAGCAGCGCCGTGAAAGCGGTCAGCAGATGCACCTCGCCCGGCGCCGCGATCATGCCCGACAGACCGGTGAAGATCACCAGCGACATGACACGCGGCTTGAGCAGCGCCAGAAAGTCACCAACCGTGGTGACTTTCGGCGCGGCAATGGTCTCGGCCAGCGACCTTATTTGATCTTCGGCAGCTCGTTGAACTGATGGAAGGGCGGCGGCGAGGACAAGGTCCACTCCAGGGTGGTGGCGCCCACGCCCCAGGGATTATCCGGCGCCTTGCGCTTCTTCGCGAAGGCTTCGGCGATCATGACCAGGAAGATCAGCACGCCGAAACCCGCGATGAAGGCGCCGATGGAAGCCACATAGTTCCAGCCCGCGAAGGCGTCGGGATAGTCCGCATAGCGGCGCGGCATGCCCGACAGGCCGACAAAGTGCATGGGGAAGAAGGTCAGGTTCACGCCGACAAAGGTGACCCAGAAGTGCAGCTTGCCCAGGAACTCGCTGTACATGTAGCCGGTGAATTTCGGGAACCAGAAATAGAAGCCCGAGAAGATCGCGAACACCGCGCCCAGCGACAGCACATAGTGGAAGTGCGCCACGACATAATAGGTGTCCTGCAGCACCACATCGACGCCTGCATTGGCCAGCACCACGCCGGTCACGCCGCCGACGGTGAACAGGAACACGAAGCCGATGGCCCAGATCATGGGCGTCTTGAACTCGATGGAGCCGCCCCACATGGTCGCGATCCAGCTGAACACCTTGATGCCGGTGGGCACCGCGATGACCATGGTGGCGAACACGAAATAGGCCTTGGTGTCGACCGACAGACCCACCGTGTACATGTGGTGCGCCCAGACCAGGAAGCCGATGAAGCCGATCGCGACCATGGCGTAAGCCATGCCGAGATAGCCGAACACCGGACGCTTGGAGAAGGTGGCGATGATGTGGCTGATCATGCCGAAGCCCGGCAGGATCAGGATGTACACTTCCGGATGACCGAAGAACCAGAACAGGTGCTGGTACAGGATCGGGTCACCGCCGCCGGCCGGATCGAAGAACGTCGTGCCGAAGTTGCGGTCCGTCAGCAGCATGGTGATCGCGGCGGCAAGAACCGGCAGCGACAGCAGCAGCAGGAACGCGGTGACCAGCACCGACCACACGAACAGCGGCATCTTGTGCAGGGTCATGCCCGGCGCACGCATGTTGAAGATGGTGGTGATGAAGTTGATCGCGCCCAGGATCGAACCCGCGCCCGAAAGGTGC
>JAFIHO010000161.1 GCA_017849395.1 Hyphomicrobiales bacterium | reverse complement strand
GATGCGTGCGGCGGACAGGCCCGCCTCGGCCAACTGACTGGCGAGACGGCGAAATTTCACCCGGTCGAATCGGGGGTCGTCATTCATCGGATCGTCCAGCCAGTCCTGGCCGCGCCGCTCCAGCCAGGCGCGCAAATCCGCGCGGGTGAAACGCAGCAGGGGCCGGGCCACCGACAGGCCCTCGAACCCTTCCACCGGCCAGGGCGCGACGGGGCGCATCGCCGCCAGCCCGTCCAGCCCGCTGCCGCGGGCCAGACGCAGCAGGAAAGTTTCCGCTTGGTCATCTTGGGTGTGGGCGACAAACAGGGTGGCAACGCCATGCCGCTTCAGCCATGCGCCCATCAGGCGGTAGCGCGCCTCCCGGGCCGCCGCCTCGACGCCGCGCGCCGGCTTTTCGCCCCGCCAGGTCAGGCGATGCGCCGGAAGGCCCAGCGATTTCGCCCAGGCCATGACTTTGGCGGCATCCTTGGCGGAGCCGGGGCGCAGGCCGTGATCGACGGTGAGGATGACGGGCGGCGGAGCGCGGCGCGCCTTTGCATGTGCGGCCAGCAGATGCATCAGGGCGAGGGAATCGCCGCCGCCGGATACGGCGACCGCGAATGTTGCTTGCGTGAAATCCGCCATCGCCTCCGCGAAGGCGGTTTCCAGCCTAGCGGCAGGCCGCCGCTTTGCGCGCGGCGGCCGCGGCGGCGACGGTGGCGTCCGATGCCGAAGGGAATTTCGCCTTGAGAGCGCCAAGGGTGGTGCAGCCTTCCGATTTCTGGCCCATCGCCAACAGCGACTGGCCCAGCTTCAGCATAGCGTCCGGCGCGCGCTGCGCCTTGGGATCTTTCTTGATGAGTTCGGCGAAACCGCGCGACGCGGTAGGATAGTCCTGGCGCACATAGTCGATATTGCCGATCCAGTAGATCGCCTGGGGTGACAGGTCCTGGTCCTCGGGATGGCTGTCGGCATAGGCGCGGAACGCGGCGCTGGCCTCGGCATATTGCGCGCGGGCCAGCAGGTTCATGCCCACATCGAACTGGGAGTTGCCCTGTGCGGGCGGCAGCGCGGCGCTGGACAGTTGCGTGGGCGGACCACCTGCTCCACTGCCCATGGGGAGCGTGCCCAGCATGCCGGGCGCACGGCCCATCTGTTGCGGCTGGGCATCGCCGCCGCCGATGGGCGGCAGCATCGCGCCGGGCTGAACCGCCTGCGGCGCGCCCATCGCACCCATCGCCGGGGCCGCGCCCGTGGCACCGCAATTGAAGGTGTTGGGATCGGCGCCAAGCTGCTGCGCCGACAGCATGCAGACGCGATAGGTGAAATCGCGATTCTGGCTTTCGATCTTGCCGTTGAGCAACTCGATCTGGTGCATCAGTTCTTCATTGGCGCCGGTGGCGCGGGTGAGGCTGTCGGTCAGGCCGCGCAACTTGTCTTCCATCTGTTGCAGGCGCGCCTGGGCCTGTGCGATCTGCGCGTCTTGCGCATCCTCATGCGCCTGACGGGCCGCTTTCACCTCGTCGCTTTCGCCGAATATCTGCGCCTGCGCGATCATCGGCGAAAAAGCCATTAGCACTGTCAGTGCCGAAGCCATCAGATGCTGTTTTCTCATGAGGCAAGCCTTCATCAGGAATGGGGCAACAAAAAGGGGCGCGAGGATAACCCCGCGCCCCTTCTTAATGCATTAAACCATCAGGCGGTGGTTACGAATTCGCGCCGCCGGTGATGGTGGTGGTCCCGCGACGATTCTGCGCCCAGCAGCTTTCGTCAGAGGTCGTGCAGATCGGACGTTCCTTGCCGTAGGACACGGTTTCGACACGCGCCGCCGACACGCCCTGCGCCACCAGATATTCCTTCACCGCATTGGCGCGGCGCGCGCCCAGAGCGAGGTTGTATTCGCGGGTGCCGCGTTCGTCGGCATGACCTTCGATGGTCACGCGCACGGACGGATAGCGGGCCAGCCAGGCAGCCTGCTTGCCGAGAGTGCCCTTGTCGGCGTCTTCGATATTGTACTGGTCATAGGCGAAATGGACGGTGTCGCCGACATTGACCTTGAAATCCTCGATGCTGCCGGCAACGGGGCCACGAGCCTGGGGCGCGGGCGCCGGGGTCGGAGCCGGAGCGGGCGGCGGCGGCGCGGGCGGGGTGGGCGCCGGCTTCGGAGTACAGGCCGCGAGGGCCAGGATGGACGCCACGCAGGCGAATTTCACGACAGGGGAAAATCTGTTCATTTTTGGAATCTCCTGGAGACGAGAGGACCGCGGTGCAACAGGGCCGCCCGCCTAAGAATGAAAACGCACCTAAACCGTCAAACGCCTTAGCCCCCGATAAGAGCCAAAAAAAGGCATCTGAATTTCCAGCAATTCTAGGAAAAGCTACAAGCGGGATCAAGAGTCGGGCACCCGCAAAAACCCGGACAAATCGCTCCAGCCATCGTGCCGGACCGGCAAGATAGCGTCATCACGACCCGCCATTGGTGATCAACGGCGACCAGGCCGGATCCGAGGCATTGCCCGGAGTCAGAACCCGGCGCTCGTTTCTGCCGGTCACATCCACCGACCAGATTTCAGAGCCTCGCCCGCCCTGTGCGGAGCGGGTGAACATCAGGACACGGCCATTGGGGGCCCAGGTGGGGCCTTCATCCTGCCAGCCGCTGGTGATGACACGCTCGCCGGTGCCATCGGGCCGCATGACACAGATGTTGAACCGGCCCTTGTCCTGCTTGGTGAAGGCGATCATGTCGCCGCGCGGGCTCCAGACCGGGGTGCTGTTTCGGCCCGAACCGAAGCTGACGCGGCGCTGGCCCGTGCCGTCGGCGTTCATGACATAAATCTGTTGCGCGCCGCCGCGGTCGGATTCGAAAATGATCTGCCGTCCATCCGGCGAGAAGGATGGCGCGGTGTCGATGGCCGGGTCGGTGGTCAGGCGCGTCACGGCGCGGCTTCGCAAATCCATCAAAAAGATGTCGGAGTTGCCCGCATTCTCCAGCGACATCACCACCTTGTTGCCGTCGGGCGAGAAGCGGGGGCTGAAGGTCATGTTGGGGAAATTGCCCAGCATCTCCTGACGCCCCGTCTCGATGTCGAACAGGTACACGCGCGGCTTGGTGCCGATATAGGACATATAGGCGATCATCTGCGCGGTAGGGTTGAACCGGGGCGTCAGCACAAGATAGTCGCCGCGCGTCAGGAAGATCGGATTGGCCCCGTCCTCGTCCATGATCGCCAGCCGCTTGACGCGCTTGATGGCGGGGCCGCTTTCGGAAATGAACACGATGCGGGTGTCGAAATAGCCTTTCTCGCCCGTGACCGCCTCATAGATCATGTCGGAAATCTTGTGCGCGATGCGGCGCCAGTCGTTCGGCGACGCCCAGACCCGCTGGCCGATCATCTGCGAGCCGCCATACACGTCCCACAGCCGGAATTCGGCGCGCAGCAATCCGTCGGGCTGGGTCAGCACCGCGCCCGTCACCAGCGCCTGGGCGTTGATGACCCGCCAGTTGGCGAGCTGGGGCGCGACATTGGGATTGGTGATCTTGTCGACATAGGCCTTCGGGTCGATCGGCTTGAACAGGCCCGAACGCTCCAGATCGGCCCGGATGACGCTGGCGATATTGGCCCCGGCCTGAGCCTCGGCCGGGGTGGTGGGCACGAACTCGGGAATCGCGATGGGCAGCGGCTGGGGATTGGGCGTGGTCACGTCCACCTGCAGCGCTGCCTGGGCAGGCGCGGCCAGGGCCAGGAAGGCGATCAGGATGGCGATCAGTTTTTTCATGTCATCTCCAACAACTGGCGGGACGCCACGGTTCCCGCGAAAGGCTTGCCCGTGTGTGCCGCATGTCGGTACGGCAAACCAAAGCGCAAATTTTCCGCACCTGCTTCACCGTACACCCATCGCCTCGCGCGGATCGAAGCGCAACGGATCGACCTCGCGCCATTGCGCATAGCGGTCGGCGGGCAGCCGGTAAGGCTGGCATTGATATGTGGCCCGGCGCGCCGCATCCACCGCCGCGCGGGTATAGGGGTTGGCGCTGGCGGCAGCCTGCGAGCCCAGGGAAGGCCGCAAGGAGGCCACGCTGCCGTCCTGATTCAGTTGCAGGTCGAAATCCACCACCAGATCGGCGGCGTTGGGCGCGCCCACGGGCGGCGACCAGCAGCGATAGATCTGGCTTTTCAGCGCGTCCGCCAGATCGGCGGTCATGCCGTTCATCGCGCCGATGCCCTGGATGATGCGGTCCGCCGTCTTGGCGTTCTTGGGCGGAGTCTTTTCCGCCTTTGTCAGCTTGTTGAGCAGGGCGTTGAAATCCTGCTGCTGGCGCGCAGTCTTGCGCGGCTCCGGCTGTATCTTGAATTTGGGGATGGTCACCTCGGGCGACGGCTCGGCTTCCTGGAATTCCGGCAGGGGCGGCGGCTCGATCGGGGTCTGCTGGGTCTCTATCTTTTCTTCCTTGGGCGGGGGCGGCGCCATGGCCTGCACATTTGTCTTCTCGGCCACCTGGATGAGATCCACGGGCACGGCATGGGTTTCCGGCGCGGCGTCGAACACATTGCGGAAATAGAACAGCGACACCGCGACGATGGCGGCATGGAAAAGAACCGATACGGCAAAGCCCAGCACCGGCTCGTCCGCCGTGGTCGGACGCGTGCGCGTCACTTTATTTTTTCCCTGGCTTGGGCTGCTGGACATCGGTCACCAACCCGATACGGGTGAAGCCCGCCGCGGACAATTCACCCATCACCTGCATGATCTGGCCGTAAGGCACCGCCTTGTCGCCGCGCACGAAGATGCGCTGGTCATAGCCATTGTTGGAGATGGCGGTCAGCTTGGGCACCAGTTCGTCGGCCGCGACCTTCATCTTCTGGACATAGATGCCGTCCTTGGCGACGGTGACCTGCAAAGGCTCGCGATCCTGACCCAGCGCCCTTGCGCGGGTCTTGGGGAGATCGACCGGCACGCCCACGGTCAGCAGGGGCGCGGTGACCATGAACACGATCAGAAGCACCAGCATCACGTCCACGAAGGGCGTGACGTTGATCTCGGCCATCGCGTGACGCCGCATCCGGCCGCGCCCGCGCGAGGAGCTATGCACGACGCCAGCCGCCATCACTTCACCTTGTCGTCGAGCTGGCGCGACAGGATGGAGGAGAATTCATCGGCGAAGGCGTCCAGCGAATTCACATAGCGGCCGATCTCGGCCACGAAGCGGTTGTAGAAGATGACCGCCGGGATTGCCGCGAGCAGGCCCATGGCGGTGGCGAACAGCGCCTCCGCGATGCCCGGCGCGACCACGGCCAGCGTGGTGTCGTGACGTGCCGCGATGGCGCTGAAGGAATTCATGATGCCCCACACCGTGCCGAACAGCCCGACAAAGGGCGACACCGAGCCGATGGTGGCGAGGATGCCCAGATGCTTCTCGATGCCGTCGGTCTCGCGCATGATGGTGACGCTCATCGCCTTGTCGATGCGGTCCTTGATGCCCGCCACCTGGGATTCCTTGGGGGCGCCGCCTTCGAAGGCGCGGCGCCATTCGCGCAGCGCCGCCAGGAACATCGCGGCCAGGGGATGATCATTGCGGGCGGTGAATTGCTGATAGAGCTCGTCAAGAGACTGGCCCGACCAGAACAGCTTGTCGAAGCGGCGCGCCTTGCGCTTGAGGCCGGACAGAAGGCCGATCTTGTTGAAGATGATGCCCCAGGACCAGAGCGAGGCCACCAGCAGCAGGATCATCACCGCCTTCACGACGATGTCGGCGCGCATGAACATGTTGACCATGCTGAAGCTGGCCGCCGCCGACTCGCCGGTGGCGACCTCGACAGGAACGCCTTCGGGCGCGCCAAGCTGCTGGCTTTGGGCCGCGTCACCCGCGGGCGCGGCGATGGGGCCGCTCTGCGCCATGGCGGGGGCGGCGAAGGTCAGGAGGAACGTGGCGGCAAGGGCGGCCAGGATGCGGGCGATTCTCATGGAAGCAACCTTATGGGCGGGCAGCCGCTGAATGGCAAAAGCGCATCCAAACTTGGCCGAAGTTTGACAATAAAATTACGTTTCCGAAGCCTGAGTCGCGATGTGGAAAAGCGGGAACAGTTCCGTAAATCGCGGATCAAGCAATAATATGCCGTTAAGGCGAAGGTTCGACAAGAAAAGGGGCGAGAAGTTCTCTGATGTGGGCGGGAATGCGGCGGGGCTTGCCTGTCAACGTAATGATGCAGGCTTCGATCCGTCCTTCGACCAGCAGCGTTTCGCCACAATAGACCCTTTGCAGGGCCGTCATGCGCGCGCCGGAGATGGAGGTGCACAGTGTTCGCACCGACAGCGTATCATCCACCCGGCCCGGCCGCATGAATTTCAGGTCCACGCCGCGAATCGCCCAGGCGGTGGGTTCCGGGCTTTCCAGATCGGCCATCTGGGTCACGCCCGCCAGGCGGAAGAATTCGGTGCGCGCCCGTTCCATG
>JAFIHO010000014.1 GCA_017849395.1 Hyphomicrobiales bacterium | reverse complement strand
TGATCCAACCGGTTCAGCCTGAAAGCCGCGTTATCCTTCCGCCATCCCGGCTGGAGCAGATCATGTCCGCCCGGGCCGGAGCGCGACTTCAGCAGTTTGGCTATGACCAGCTGGGCAGTGGCCGCTCCGTGATGGTTTCCCAGACCGGCGCGGTGCAGGACGATTACGTCCTTGGGGCCGGTGATGAAATCGTGGTGTCGCTGCGGGGCCAGGAGAATAACGAATTCCGCCTCATTGTCGATCGCAACGGTCAGGTGTCGCTGCCCCGGCTTAATCCGATATCGGCGATGGGGCGAACTTTTGGCAGTTTCCGCCAGGACATTGAGGCGGCCGTGCGCCGCTCCTATGTCGCGACCACGGCCTTCGTCTCGGTAGGACGTCTGCGTCAGATCAGCGTTCTGGTATCCGGTGAAGTCAATTATCCGGGGCAACGTCTTGTCACCGGCTTGTCTTCCGCGGTCGACGCCCTGCTTCTGTCAGGCGGCGTCAAGAAAACCGGATCTCTTCGCAATATACGCATTCGCCGTGGCGGGCGGGAGTATAATGTTGATCTGTACGCCGTCCTCACAGATGGCGGCGGGCGTTCCAGTCTGCGTCTTGCCGATGGCGACCGCATTGTGGTTCCGGCGTTGGGCCGGACTGTCGCGGTGACCGGCTTGGTTCGGCGGCCTGGAATCTTTGAGCTGCCTGGCAATCAGTCGAGCCTCTCGGTTCGCGCGCTTTTGTCATTGGCCGGTGGTCAGGAGGTAAGGGGGCGTTACCGGCTTTCTTTGATGCGCATCCTTCCTGACGGGAACTCGGATCTTTCCACAACCGGCGAAACGTCGCCGGTACGGGATAGTGAAATCCTGTTTGTCCAGCTGGGCGCCGATCAGGTGACCAGCCAGGCGACCCTGTCTGGCGCCTCGGGGCTGGCGGGGCAATACCCGGTCATAGGCGGCACAAAACTATCCGACGTGCTGAAATCGGGCGGCGCGATGGGGACGAATCCGTACACTCTTCTCGGGGTCGTTTCCCGTCGCGACACCCGGAACTTGTTGCGAACCATCCTAGCGTTCACGCCGGTGGCGATCTTGAATGGCGGGGAGGATCTGCAACTTCAGAGCGGTGATATCGTACGCCCACTGACGGTGCGCGAGGAGCGCCTGATCGACGCCACGGTCCATCGTTTCCTGCAGGTGCAGAATCAGCGCCAGGAAGAGATACGAAACCCGGCCATCGCGCCCAACAGCCCTACAACGATCACGACGACCCTCCCGAATGGGCAGACAACCCGAACCACGCGGCCGGTGAACGATGCGGGTGCCATGCCGCTGTCCGCCTCGGATCTGGCGGCCGCCCAGAACTATGATATCCAGGTCATCGGCAATCTGTCCCAGACCCAGTTATCGGCCGTCTCCAATGGCCAGCCGCTGCCGCCTTTCTATCCGGCGCGGCCCGATCTGGTACCGCAGCGGCAGAATTTCAGTCCGCAACAGGCAGGACAAGCACAGGCCTATCCGCCGAACGGTGTTGAGCAGAATTTTGACCAGAATGGGCCGGTCCAGTCTCAGATGCAGGGCCAGCCTTTTGGACAGGGCGGCACAGTCCCGTCTCCGGCGCCGGGTATGCCGTATCCAGGCGTATCCCAGAATCCGCAGCAGTTCCGCAACTACTCTTCGCCCTACAACGATGGGCCGGCCGCGAATTTCGAGGATCAGGCCATTCGCCCAAATGCCTATCCCGCGAACCGCGAGGTCCAAACATTCAATGCGCTGGCGCAGCAACTTGAGGTCGATCCGCTTATCCTGATAAATTTCTTCGTTGATCATCAGGTCACGCTGGACGGCGCGGTGCGGGGTCCGGGCACATATCTGGCGGGCCCCAATACGGTACTGCAGGATTTGGTTGCGGCGGCCGGTGGCACCGTCAACTGGGCCGATGAGAGCGGGGTCGAACTAATATCCACACTGGTAGACGCGCAAAATGGCCGTGCTCAGACCCAGCGAGTGCAATTGCCGCTACGCCAGGGCATGTTCGCCAATTACGTTGTCAAGCCGCGCGATCAGTTCCGCTTTAATCCGGTCTTTGCCGACTCAGGCTTTGGCTCGGTCACGGTGCAGGGTGAGGTCCGTTCGGCCGGCATTTACCGCATAACGCGCGGGGAACGGCTTTCTCAGCTGCTGATGCGGGCAGGCGGACTCACCAGCACGGCCTATCCTTACGGCACGGTGTTTCTGCGCAAATCCGCTGCCGATGCAGAACGCAACAGCTATGTTCGGGCTGCCTCTGAGATTGAGGATCAGTTGGTGGTCGCGATGACCCGGGTTGGATCGGACAAGATTTCACCCGATACTTTCGCCGCGATGCAGTCTTTCGTGACCGATCTGCGGAACCAGAAGGCCGTTGGGCGCCTATCGATTCAGGCCGATCCCAGTGTGCTGGCCGCCCATTCAGAGCTTGATCCATTGTTGGAACCAGGTGACGTTGTTTATGTGCCGCAGCGTCCCAGCACGATTTCCGTTCTCGGGCAGGTCATGCAGGCCGGCAGCTATCCTTACCGCGCCGGTGTCTCTGTCGAGGAATATGTCGAACAGGCTGGCGGCCATACCAAGCTGGCCGATCGGTCTGCCACATATGTCGTTCTGCCGGATGGTACCGCGCGCAAGATCGAAAAATCGTGGCTAAGTTTTGACAGCGACAGGCTGCCGCCCGGCAGTACCATCGTGGTGCCGCGCGATGTCACGCCGTTGGACATGCGCCAGGCCATCATCGACATCACGCAGATCTTCAGCCAACTCGCGGTTTCGATCGCCTCGGTGGCGGTGATATCGCGCTGACGCGGTTCTATTTGGCAGGTACGATGTGTTCGTCGCGCCCGGCGCTGGCGAGCTGATCGACGATCTTCTTGACGTCCTGCGCCTTGTCCTTGCGGCTGACCAACACGGCGTCGCGCGTGGCTACGACCACCAGATCGTCCACGCCCACTACCGCGACCAGCGGCCCGTCGCTGCGCAAATAGGTGTTGCGCACGCCATGGCACAGCACGTCGCCGCGTGTCACGTTGCCGGAATCGTCCTTGCCGCCAATGTCCCACAGCGCATCCCAGGCGCCGATATCGCTCCAGCCCATCTCGACCGGCACGACAGCGGCCTTGTCCGTGTGTTCCATCACAGCATAGTCGATGGAGATCGACCGGCATTGCGCAAAGGGCTTTGCCGCCAGGTGGAAGAAATCCGTTTCCTTGCGTCCCTCGGCCATCGCGGCGCGGCAGGCGACCAGGATATCGGGCGCCAGCTTTTCCATTTCGGCCAGGAAGGCGGCGGCGCGGAACGCGAACATGCCGCTGTTCCAGTAATAGTCGCCGGATTCGATGTAGGATTTTGCCGTGGGGAGGTCGGGCTTCTCGACAAAGCGCGCCACGGCGAACACCGATTGGGAACCCGCCAGCGGCTTGCCGCGCCGGACATAGCCATAGCCCGTCTCCGGCCGCGATGGTTCGATACCGAACGTCACCAGATGATTATCCTGCGCCGCGCGCGCGGCATGGCCGACGGCATCCGCGAAAGCCGGCCTGTTCGTCACCACATGGTCCGCGGGCAGCAGCAGCAGGATTCCGTCCGGGTCTCTTTCCGCAATCGTCAATGCCGCGATAGCGGCTGCTGGCGCGGTGTTGCGGCCGACCGGTTCCAGCAGGATGCCCAGGGGCGAAATGCCTGCCGCGCGCATTTGTTCGGCGATCAGAAAGCGGTGTTCCTGGTTGCACACGATCAGGGGGGCCGCGAAATTTCCGCCCGACGCGCGCAGCGCGGTGTCCTGGATCAGGGTACTTTCGCCCGCCAGCGCGAGCAGCTGCTTCGGGAACTGGCTGCGCGACAGCGGCCAGAGCCGGGTTCCGACACCACCGGACAGGATCACGGGATAGATCATCGACATGAGGTGGCTTTCGCAGATGGGCCTGATGCGAGCAACTGATAGCAGAGTTGTGCGTTTCGGAAATCAGGAGCATAGGGCTCTGAAGTTTCTATTTTATATGAGGGTCGTAGGTCGATTGGGCTCGT
>JAFIHO010000160.1 GCA_017849395.1 Hyphomicrobiales bacterium | reverse complement strand
CTGGTGCTGCTGTCGGTGGCCGGCAGCTATCCGTCGGTGCTGTTCGCGGCGATCCTGATCGGGCTGGGGTCGTCCGTGTTCCATCCCGAATCCAGCCGCGTCGCGCGCATGGCTTCGGGCGGGCGCTATGGTCTTGCGCAATCGCTGTTCCAGGTTGGCGGCAACACCGGAACCGCGCTGGGGCCGCTGACGGCGGCCTTCGTGGTTGCGGCCTTTGGCCAGCGCGGCGTCGCCTGGTATTGCGGCGCGGCGCTGCTGGCGATCTTGATCCTGTTCAATGTCGGTACCTGGTACAAGAACCATGGCCTTGCGCGCATCAAGCCCGCGGGCAAGGTGGTTCCCGCCAATGGCCTGCCGCGCGACAAGGTGGCGGCCAGCATCGCGATCCTCTTGCTGCTGATTTTCTCCAAATATTTTTATCTCGCCAGCATCACCAGCTATTTCACTTTCTACCTGATCCACACCTTCAACGTGTCGGTGCAGGCGGCACAGGTGCATCTGTTCCTGTTCCTGGGCGCGGTTGCGGCGGGCACCTTCATGGGCGGGCCGCTGGGCGACCGTTTCGGGCGCAAATATGTGATCTGGTTCTCGATCCTGGGGATGCTGCCTTTCCCCCTGATGCTGCCCTACGCCAATCTGTTCTGGACCGGTGTGCTGTCGGTCATCATCGGCGTCGTGATGGCGTCGGCCTTTCCGGCCATCATCGTCTATGCGCAGGAATTGCTGCCCGGAAAGCTGGGCATGATCTCCGGCCTGTTCTATGGCTTCGCCTTCGGCATGGGCGGCATCGGCGCGGCGGCGCTGGGCACGCTGGCGGATGCGACCTCGATCACCTTCGTCTATAAGGTCTGCGCGTTCCTGCCCATGATCGGGCTATTGACCGTGTTCCTGCCGGACCTGAAGAGACGATGACCATTCACGATGTGGCGAAGAAATATGCGGTGGCGGTGTCGCCGCATCTTCTGTCGCTGGTCGATCCGGCCGATCCGCACGATCCCATCGCGCGCCAGTTCCTGCCCAGCCTGGAGGAACTCGTCACCACGGCGGAGGAGCGCGCCGATCCCATCGGCGATGCGGCCCATTCGCCGGTGCCGGGCATTGTGCATCGCCATCGCGACCGGGTGCTGTTCAAGGCGGTAGCCGCCTGTCCGGTCTATTGCCGCTTCTGTTTCCGGCGCGAGATGATCGGGCCCGGCAGGTCCAATGCCCTGTCGCCGCAGGAGATGGAGAGCGCGCTGGCCTATATCGCCGCGCATCCGGAAATCTGGGAAGTGATCCTGACGGGCGGCGATCCCTTCATCCTGTCGCCGCGCCGGGCGGGCGAGATCACGGAGGCGCTGGCCGCCATTGAACATGTGAAAGTGGTGCGCTGGCATACCCGCGTGCCGGTGACGGAGCCCGATCGCATCACCGACGCATTCGTCGCCGCGCTGCATGTGCCGCGCGCCACGACATGGGTGGCGATCCATGCCAATCATCCCAGCGAGTTCGCGCCCGAGGCGCGGCGCGCCATCGCGCGATTGGCGGACGCTGGTATTCCGCTGGTCAGCCAGTCGGTGCTGCTGCGCGGGGTGAATGACGATGTGGAGACGCTGCACGCGCTGATGCGCGGTTTCGTCGAGAACCGCATCAAGCCCTATTATCTGCATCATCCCGATCTGGCGCCGGGCACGTCGCATTTCCGGCTGGGGATAGAGGAAGGGCTGGCGCTGATGGCGGAATTGCGGACGCGCCTGTCGGGACTGGCGATGCCGGCCTATGTGCTCGACATACCCGACGGTTTCGGCAAGGTGCCGCTGGAGTCGCATAATGTGGAGCGCACCGCTACGGGCCATCGCATCCGCGATGGGCGCGGTGTGTGGCACGCTTATCCTTAGCGCTGTTTCCTTTTCAGCCGCACAATTGCAATGCCATGGCTCGGCTTGCATGCCGCGTGAGGATTCTTGAAAATCGTGCCTGTTGCCCTGGATGGCCCACGTAAAGTGGGCCATGACAATTCTTGGATAGGGATTGTCCGTGTTGCGTGAAGGCTGGACAAGGGCGGCAGTCACATCCTGGACGAACCCGGCTCCTTGCCGCGCAGCCTTTTGAAAAAGGCGCTGACCTTGTGGCGGGTTTGTTCGCGCCACACCACGCCCGCATCCGTCACCCAGTTCAACTGAATCACCCGGCGCGGGCCTTCGAAGGGGTGGAAACCGTGCCAGGCATTGGGCTCGTTCTTGAAGATCAGAAGCGTGCCTTCCTCGGGCGGCACTTCGGCAATCACGTCTTCCAGATCGTCCGGTCCGCGCAGCAAGCGCAGGCGGCCTGTCTTCGCTTCCCATTCATTGTTCATATAGATCCGCACCGTGATCAGCTTGGTGCGGCTGTCGGTGTGGATCTGTCCGTCGCGCGCCGCCGACACGCCGCGCGCCGTTACCATGGTCGGGCGGCCTGTCAGATCGACATCGAGTTTCTTTTCCACCAGCGCGGTGAATTCCGGGCCCTGGATCGCCTGCATCAATTCGTCGAAGGCCGGGCCATATTTCAGCGTGGGCAGCGGGAAGCTGCCCGGATGGGTGACAAGCGGGTAATCCGCATTGATCTGCGTCATCGCCTCCGGCCTGACGAAATGCGGCACCAGCGCATGGGCGAAAGGCTCGCGCGTCACGGGCGCGGCGTCGAACGCGGCAAGGTCGATGGGCAGGGGCCTCGTCATGCACAGGACATAATGCCTGGGCCATCCGATTGCAAAGCGGCGGGATTTCGCGCGGTCCGCGGTTGGAACAGCCGCCGAACCCGCTTAAGTAGGGTCATGGCTTTCCTGCAATCCGCGCCGCCCCGCCAGCCGATCTTCCGTGCGCCGCCCGTGGTGATGTGGCTGCTGGCGCTGATCGCGGCGCTGCACCTGGCGCGCATCATCCAGCCGCCGGGTGTTTCGGAATCGCTGGTCTACCGGTACGGCCTGATCCCCGCGCTTTACGATCATGCTTCGATCGCCGCGCATCTGGGGAACCTTGGCACGGTGTGGATCCGGGCGTTCCGCTTCGTCTCTTACATGGGCATCCATGCCGACATCACCCATCTGGCCGTGAACAGCCTGTTCCTGCTGGCTTTCGGTCCCATCGTCGCGAAAAGGTTCGGCGCGCCCCTGTTTCTGGTCTTCTTCCTGGTCTGCGGCGTCGCGGGAGGGGGACTGCATGTGGCGATG
>JAFIHO010000159.1 GCA_017849395.1 Hyphomicrobiales bacterium | reverse complement strand
CCGACATCTTTCCCGAAATCCCTGCTGGTCGTCGGCAGCGGCGCCATCGGCATCGAATTCGCCAGCTTCTACCGCACCCTCGGCGCCGAAGTGACGGTGGTCGAAGTGCTGGACCGCGTGCTGCCGGTGGAGGATGAGGAAATCTCCGCCTTCGCTGCCAAGGCCTTCACCAAACAGGGCATGAAGCTGAAGACCGGCACCACGGTCACGAAGCTCGATAAGGGCGCGGACAATGTGACCTGCACCCTGAAGGCCAAGGACGGCAAGACCGAACAGGTCACGGTGGATCGCGTGATCCTTGCGATGGGCATTGTCGGCAATGTCGAGAATATCGGCCTGGAAGCCGCCGGGATAAAGGTCGAAAAGACCCATGTCGTCGCGGGCAAATATGGCGAGACCGGCGTGAACGGCGTGTGGGCCATCGGCGACCTGGTCGGCGCGCCCTGGCTGGCGCACAAGGCGATGCATGAAGGCGTGATCGTCGCCGAAAAGATCGCGGGCGTGAAGGGCGTGCATCCGCTGGTCACCTCCAACGTACCGGGCTGCACCTATTGCTGGCCGCAGGTTGCGAGCGTGGGCCTGACCGAAGCCGCCGCGAAAGCGACAGGCAAGAAGATCAAGGTCGGAAAATTTCCCTTCATCGGCAACGGCAAGGCCATCGCGCTGGGCGAGGCCGACGGCCTGGTCAAGACCGTGTTCGACGCCGAGACCGGCGAGCTTCTGGGCGCGCATATGGTTGGCGCGGAAGTGACCGAACTGATCCAGGGCTATGTCGTCGCCAAGACCGGCGAACTGACCGACCAGGAACTAAGCCACACCATCTTCCCGCATCCGACACTTTCCGAGATGATGCATGAGGCGGTGCTTGCTGCGGATGGGGCTTCACTCCATATTTGATTTTTGATGGTCGCGCGGGCGACGGCTTCGCTTCGCTCGCCTGCCCGATGCTTCTGTCGGAAATGATGCACGAAGCGGAGCTGGCGGCGGACGGCGGCGCTGCATATCTAGAGTAAGTCGGGTCGCGCTATTCCCCAGAAGATTGCCGCGGAGAAGGCGCCGCAAATCATAGCTGCACCCCAAAGGGGAGGGGGCGGTAATGTTTGGATCAATGCCACCGCCACAAGGGTTCCGATTAGGCAACCTGCTAGGAGATACCACGAAGGACCAACCCGATTGGTTCTTTGCAGCAGGATATGAATCGGAAGTCCAAGAAAAAGGGCTGGATACCCAACCAGCACATTCATCTTTAGCGCCCAAAGGCCCTCGATGGCATGAGACGTGAAGATACTAAAAAGAAACAAAATAACGCCGGAAGAAACTGGAGCGACGAGGGTGGCGATTAAGGTCCGCTTTTTAGCCAACAACATCGGCTATTCCAGCAACCGCTTCACATCCTCCGCCATCGCGCTGGTATCGCCCGTATCCGTCGTCACCAGCCTCGCGCGCCCTTCGCGATCGAAGAAGAACACCGCATTGGAATGCATCACTTCGTAGGGCGGCCCCTTCTTCACCCAATAGGCCACCCGATAGCGCCGTGCCACATCGGCCAGCTGGTTCGGCGTGCCGCGCAAGCCATGCACCCAGGGCGAAAAGGCCGTCGCATACTCGCCCAGCACCTGCGGCGTATCCCGCTCCGGGTCGACGGTGACGAACAGAACCCGCACATCCTTGCTGCCAACCTTGGCCAGCATGTCGGCCAGATTGGCCAGGGTCGCCGGGCACACATCCGGGCAATGGGTATAGCCGAAATAAAGCGCCACCACCTGGCCGCGATAGGTCTCGCCGGTCACCGCCGTGCCGTCGGCACGGGTCAGGTGTAAATCCAGCTTCGGCCCGCTGCCGGAAATATCCGTCATGTGGAAGGGCTGCCGCCCGCAGGCGGCCAGCAACAGGAGCAGGGCGAATCCCAGGGCGCGCATAAGCCGCGTCCTTATCACGCTTCCGTGCGCCCGTCCTGCGCCTGTATTGTGATCGCATGTATATCCCCGACCATTTCCGCGAGGATCGCGCCGCCGTTCTGCATGGCGCGATGCGGGCCATCGGCTTCGCCACCCTGGTGACGGCAGCAGAAGGCGGGATTGAGGCCAATCACATGCCCATGCTGCTGGATGCGCAAGCGGGAACCTTGCGTGGCCATTTTGCCCGCGCCAATCCGGTGTGGCGGAATCTGACGCCGGATTCCGAAGTGCTGGCGATTTTCCTCGGGCCGCATGCCTATGTCCGTCCCGGCTGGTATCCCAGCAAGGCGGAGACCGGAAAGGCCGTTCCGACCTGGAATTACATCACCGTTCATGCGCGCGGGACGATCACCCTGCATCCGGATGCGGACTGGCTGCGCGCCCATGTCTCGGCCCTCAGCGACGCCCATGAGGCGGTACGCGCCGAACCCTGGGCGCTCACCGACGCGCCGCCCGCCTATATCGACACCATGCTGCGGGCCATTGTCGGTTTCGAAATCCGCATCACGCGGCTGGAAGGCAAATGGAAGCTCAGCCAGAACCGCAGTGCCGCCGACATCGCGGGCGTGCGCGACGGCCTCGCGCGCGAGGGTCAAGACGCGCTGGCTGAGATGATGGGCACCGCGTGAAACCGATCCCCATCCGTGTGTCTTATGGCGTTGTGCTGACGCTGGGCGCGGTGCTGTACGCGGTCTGCCGTTTCTATCCCGCCCATCTGCCGGTCTGGATGCCATGGGAGTTTCACTGGACCGAATATCTGGCCATCACCCTGACCCTGGTCTGGTTCGCCCGGGGGCTGCGGACCTTGCCGGCGGAACAGCATCCGCCGCTGTGGCGGCAGGGCTGTTTCATCGCGGGCGTACTGTCCTTCTACGTCGTGTTGCAGACGGGCGTCGATTATTACGCCCAGCACATGTTCTTCGCCCATCGCTGGGCGCATTTCGTGCTCCATCACGCGGGGGCCTTCCTGATCGCGATGGGCATGTGCGGGAAGGTGCTTTACGCGGGCCTGCCGCAGCCCGTGAAGCGCGTGGTGGATTCCCGGCCGGTCCAGGCGACGATGAATGTGCTTCAGCATCCGGCCGTCGCGCCCGTGCTGTTCGTGGCGCTGCTCTATTTCTGGCTGATCCCCCAGCTTCACACCCGGGTCATGCTGGACGAGCCGCTCTACATGATCATGAACTGGACCATGGCCATCAATGGGGTGATGTTCTGGGCCCTGGTGCTGGACAGCCGCGCCAAGCCGCCCGCCCGCCTCAGTCATCTCATGCGGGCCCTGATGATCCTGATCATAGAGCTGCCCCAGATGGTGCTTGGGGCCATCCTGTCGCTTTCGACCACCGACTATTACCCGGTCTACGAGATCTGCGGCCGGGTGCTGGACATGACCGCCCTGAACGACCAGCATTATGGCGGCCTGATCATCTGGCTGCCCGGCACCCTGACCAGTTTCGCCGCCATGATCGTTGTTCTGGTGACCATGCGCCTCAATGAGGAGAAAGCCGAACATGCGGACCCTGCTGGCTAGTGCCGTCATGCTCCTTGCCGCCGCCCCGGTGGTTTCTCTTTTGGCGGCATCCGCCGCCGGGGCAGGCCCCGTGGACGTCACCGACGCCTGGTTCCGCGCCCTGCCGGGCGGCCTGCCCGCCGGGGGCTATTTCACCGCCACCAACACCACCCGCAGCGATATCGCCATTACCGGCGCCCAGGCCGCCGCCTGCGGCATGATCATGCTCCACCAGAGCAAGTCCGGTGGCGGCATGGCCGGGATGCAGATGGTGGACAAGGTGACGGTGCCCGCGGGCGGCAGCATCAACTTCGCGCCCGGCGGCTATCACCTGATGTGCACCGACCCCAGGCCCGAAATGAAGCCGGGCGCCAAGGTGCCGGTGGTGCTGACATTGTCCAACGGCACCGGCGTAGCGGTCGCCTTCGCCGTCCGGGACGCCAAGGGAAAGTGATTTGGCCTTGCGGCCTGTCTGCCAATCAATCCAACATTGTCATGGCCCGCCTAAAGTGGGCCATGACACCTCAGACTAAGTTCTGGGATGCCCCTTCCGCCGCCAGTTCTGCATAGCTCACATGGCAATGGCCGCCATGTTTCTGGAAGTAACGCTGGTGATAATCCTCGGCCTTCCAGAAGGCGGGGGCAGGCTCGATCTGGGTCACGATGGGCTGCTTCCACTTGCCCGAGGCCTGGGCGGCGTCCCGCCGTTCCTTCGCTACCCGTTCCTGTTCCGGCCCATGGGTAAAGATCACAGACCGGTACTGGGTGCCCACATCCGGTCCCTGGCGGTTGCGGGTGGTGGGGTTGTGCATCCGGAAGAACAGATCGACCAGCGTGGCATAGGACACCCTGGCCGGGTCGAAGGTCACCTCGACCACCTCGGCATGGTTGGTGTCGCCATGGCAGACCTGCTTGTAGGTGGGCCGTTCTGTCGTGCCCCCGGCATACCCGCTGACCGCATCGCTGACGCCGGGAACCTGGAGGAAGAAGTCCTCGACGCCCCAGAAGCAGCCCGCTCCGAACAGTGCCTTTTCCATATCCATCACTCCGTGAACGCGTCCATAATACGCGCGACGGGCAGGGCCGTTACATCGCGCTTGGCGGGTGCGCGCGCCCGGCGCAACCGCTATAGAGTCGGCATGTGGTCCGCTTGTCCCCTCGCTTCAACCTCTTCGTCTAACATATTGCAGTCATTGACTCCGTGCAGACAGGGGAGGGGTGCGTGAGGGTTGTCATCATTGGTGCCGGCGTGGCGGGTCTTGGCATCGGCTGGCGGCTTGCCCAGGCTGGGGCCGAGGTCACGGTGCTGGAGCGCGGACAGCCGGGCTCGGGCGCGACCTGGGCGTCGGCGGGCATGATCGCAGCGGCCGCCGAACTGGCTGACAGTGCTGTGGATGAAATAGCCTTCGCAAATCATTCCAGTGCCTTATGGCCGGACTTTGCGGCAGAGCTGCAGCAGGTTTCCGGCGTCGATATCGGTTTTCGCCAAAGCGGCGCGCTAATGTTGGCAGCCGATGGGCCGACCCTGGAATCCCTTCCGGCCAATGGCGCTGCGGGGGCCCGGCTGATGACGCCGGATGAGGCGCGTGCCCTGGTCCCGCTGCTGACCGGGGATTTTGCCGGGGCGCTGTGGGTGGACCAGGCCCAGGTGGACAATCGCCGCCTGAGCCAGGCGCTGGCTGTCGCCTTCCAGCGGGCGGGCGGCAAGCTGCAGGCCAATGAGGCGGCGGTGGAAATCGGTCGCCATGAGGGTCGGGCCGTATTTGTCCGCACCCCCTTCGGCCATCATCATGCCGACGCCATCCTGCTGGCTGCCGGTG
>JAFIHO010000158.1 GCA_017849395.1 Hyphomicrobiales bacterium | reverse complement strand
ATCTTATTTGCCCTGTGCGTCGAACACCAGCACACGCTTATTGTCGCGGTCGCTGACATAGATGCGGCCCTGTTTGTCGATCACCACCGCGTGGGGCAACTGGAATTCGCCAGGACCGTTGCCGCGCTTGCCGAACTGGCCGAGATAGCGGCCATCGGCGGTGAAGCGGACCGCGCGGGCGTTACCGTAGCCGTCCGTCACCACCAGATCGCCATTCGGCGCAAAACCGATATCGGTCGGCAGATAGAAATTCTTGTCCGTCATGCCCGGCTTGCCGGGTGTGCCCAGGGTCATCACCACGCGGCCCGACGGGTCCATCTTGTAGACGGCATGGGCAGGCGCATCGATGGCCCAGACATTGCCCTGAGGATCGACCCGCAGACTGTGCGCGCCGCAATTGGTGCAGCCCGCCGCGCCATAGACGGCCTGATAGCCGGATATGGCGGGCGTACGGAATTTCTTGTCATAGGCCGCGACCTTGCCGGATTCGAACTTCACCTGGCCCCATGGACCCACAAAGTCGCCATCGGGCTTGTATTCCAGGATCGCGTTGGCGCCCCGGTGCAGCACCAGGATATTGCCGTTCTTCTCCACCGCCACGCTGGACACCTGGTAGTAATTCCAGGCTGCGGGGATTTTCTTGTCGCCCAGCAACTGCTTTGGCCATTGCGGCACTGCCTTGTAGTGCACCACGGGAACGCCGGAATCGGGTTCGGTCTGGGACAAGGCCGGAAGCGGAAGGCAGGCGAGGGCGATTGCAAGAAGGACGGAGCGCATTGCTTACCTCTTGGTGGGGCTTCTGCTGCCCGCGAGCATAGCGCAAATCGCGCCCCTGTCCCGCAGCTTCCGCGAGAAAGAGCGGCGGGACAAGGCCGGGCGCGCGGCGCGGCATAAAAAAGCCCGGGACTGGCCGGGCTTTGTGCGCGGCGCGCAACGCCCGCGTTCAGGTTCGTCAGAATATTGAACAGGCGAGCGGCGGGCGTCCTATTCCGCGCGCTTGGAATTGCTGAGCTGTCCCTTGATCACCGGGTACAGGTCATAGGTCGGGAAATATTGTGTGGAGAAGGCGCCCCAGGCGGTGCGCTCCAGCGCGACATTCACGTCGCGCAGCTTGGAGGCGGGCACCTTCAGCGTGACGACCTGGCCGATGCCCATCACGACATGCCAGCTCACGATCTCCGTCCCGGCGGGCGGGAATTGCTTGTAGAAGCCCTGCTTCTCCTGGATTGCCTGAATCTCGGCCAGGTTCTTGCTCTGGTCGTGCTTGAGGAAGATGGTCAGCAGGATCGTGTCCCCGGCCGCCGGCTGGGTTTGGGCCAGCGCGGGGAGGGCCGCCGCGAGAAAAACCAGAACCGCCAGGATGCGTGTCATCGGTCATGCCCGTGTTGGATGAGACCGGGAAAAACCCCGGCATTTCCGCGTTGTAGGGGCGCACTCATTCCGGGGCAAGGCATTCGTAGATTCTACGAATTGTGGCTTCCGCTCCGTGCTGTAGCGTGGATGGGCGTAGCGGTCGGCCGGGCCTGGGTCCCGCAACGACCCCCGGTCGGATGGCTGGCCGCTACGCGATCGATTTGTGGGGCGCCGGACAGCAAATGGGCAGGCTCTGCCCATTTGCTTCGGTGCATGGCCGGCATCCATCGCACCGAGGCGCACGCGCTCCATGCCGAGATTCTATTTCCATATCCGCTATCCGGATCGACTGGTGCTGGATGACGAAGGCATCGAGTGCCGCGACCTCGACAGCGCGCGGCATGAAGCGCTGCTCAGCGCCCGCGATATCGCGCGCGGCTCCCTCCAGGACAGGCAGTCGCTAACGGGCTGGTGCATCGAGATACAGGACGAAAGCGGCACTATCGTGGGCGCCGCCGATGTGCGCGACGCGATATCGAACCGGATGCTTTAGCCGAGGTCCTGACGGCGATGCGTCGTAAACGACATGGGGCTTTTGGCTAAAACAGCCCATTGGACCGTCCCGACTCCGTGGATATCCGCCTTGGGCACTGCCGCCTTAGTTGATACAATCGCGCGTGGCTTTTATTGAAGTGACATCGGATTGAAAGGCCCGGGGGCGGAACCGGAGCGGTTGGCTGGTTGTCCTGCTTGGCCTTAAAACGGAAAAACGCCTTGCAAGGCGGAGCATCGGAGGAAATGGCATCGTGATTTCGAGAGTGGGTCCGCTTGCCGCGGCTATCATTTTTGCGGCGTCTCCGGCGTTTGCCGCCGACAACTACCAGACCGATATCGGGCCGACGCCGAAAAACGGACGCCAGGGCGCCAATGTGCAGGGCCGCGGCACGGTGCTGGCCACGCTGGACAGAAACATCTTCACGATTCAGGGCAAGTTCGCCGGTCTTTCTTCGCCCGCCACCGAGGCGCGCCTGCATATGGGCAATGTGATGGGCGGCACCGGGCCCGCCATCGGCGCCCTCAAGACTGTCCAGGCCAGGAATGGCGAAATTTCCGGCACCTTCACGCTGACCCCGGCGCAGATCGCAGGGTTAAAGGTGGGCAAGCTCTACATCATGCTCGACAGCCAGAGTGCGCCCAAGGGCAATCTGTGGGGCTGGTTCCAGCCGGCGCATGTCACGGTGCCGGAAGGCGTGCCGCAAATGGGACAATGGTATATCCCGAACCTTCTCGACGGCCAGGATGATGGCCGTGCGAAAAATAGCTGAGCGCGGAGCAGACATGATCAGGAACACCATGCGCGCGTTTGGCGCGGTTGCAGGGCTGGGCGCGACCGCAGCTGCCGCCATCTGGGCGTCGCACGCCCTTGCACAGACCGCTGCCGGTGCCTTCACAGAGGCGCAGGCCCAGGCCGGACAGTCGGTATATGCCAGCCGTTGCGCGGTCTGCCATGATGCGGGCGGCGAAACCATCCGGCTGGTCGGTCCGGCCTTCACCCAGGCCTGGAATTCGCGCAGCACGGCAGCGCTTTACACCCGCATCAAGACCACGATGCCGTTCAACGATCCCGGCAGCCTGAGCGAAGCCGACGCGGCCGCGGTGGTAGCCTATATCCTGAAGAGCAACGGCGCCG